>JBAXND010000051.1 GCA_037133915.1 Bacteroidota bacterium | reverse complement strand
AGTATATCGGAAATACCTGTGAACATATCCCGATATACCAGTGAACATATCCGGAATTACAAATTAGTATATCAGAAGTACCTGTGAGGATATCCGGAGATACTAATGAGGATACTCTGATATACAAAGAGACAATTACCCATTACTAATTAAATAATTATTAATTAATAAAAATTACTGCTATTTTTGTTAGAAGATATGTTTTATTCACGAATTAAAAAACCTGAAGATGAGAAAAATTGCTACCCTGATTGCCCTGCTCTTTGTATTGACAAAGGGATATTCACAATGTACACCGGATTTAACAATGACGTCGCCGGGAATATTTCCGCCGGCCTTAACAACGGCATGTGTAAATTCACCTTACACCGATACTGTAAATATTGTTTTCAAGGAGGATACGGTCTTGTTTGGTTTCACGCTGGCCATGGATTCCGTTAAAGTAACGAATGTGCTTAATTTACCTGCCGGCATGAATTATTCCTGCGGCAATGGAAGCTGTAAATATATATGCGTGCCACCCCAGCTCACATATGGCTGTTTGCTTATTGATGGAACCCCCACAACAGTAGTGCCTACCGGGCATATGATTCAGATAAATTTTACATACTGGGTTACAGTTCCCTTTGTTGGAGGTATTACAGTATTGGATTCTGTGGCTGTTGGGCTTGGAGTAAGTGATTGCTCCGGTATCGCAAATGTAAATAACCCCGAAATAAGCATTTATCCCAACCCGGCACAGGACCAACTTCTTGTTCAGGTAGGAGAGGATGCCCTTTCTTCAGATTGCACCTTGCGTATATACAATGCAAACGGACAGCTGGTGCGTACAGCAAAGATTACCGAACTCTCGTCGACCATTCAACTGAACGACCTGAATGACGGAATGTACTTCGTTATGCTGGAGTCAGGGCAACGTATTATTATGCGCGAACATCTGCTTATTCAGAAATAGCAGACAGCAAAAAAGGCTGATTTCATGTTACGAATGTTACCGATGTTCAGCCCCGGATAACATTACTGTAATCCCTGCACATGGTGAGTGGTTGGCTCCGTTTCTGAAACCACTCACCATTCTTATTTATTATATATCGTAATTCGGGCTTGCCTGCTTACCGAATTTTATTACTTTTGCGCCATAATCAAAGTTGAATATCAAAATGGACGATGGCCCTGCGATAAAAAGAGTTATAAACCCGGCATAGCAGGGAACGCCATACGTGTGCGCTTCCTGCTGCCAAGCAAAGGAAGGAGGCGCTAAATGACATCTCAAAAAACCTTCTATTTAAGCCAGATTATTGGCTCGCGCGTCAAAGATGTGAACGGCATTGTAATAGGCCGTCTCAAAGATCTGGTGGTCGATATTTCGCTTGTTCCGTCAGGCGAAGAAGAACCGGTAAGACCACGGGTAGTGGCTGCGCTGATACGTGCATACAATAAAAATGTGTACATTTCGTATTCAGACCTTTCTCTTGTAAAGAAGCGCTCTTACGAATTTGTTTGTACTTCCTTCCTCGAAATGCCGATTGGTAAAAATGATAATTACCTTCAGCTTGCCACCAGTGTACTCGACAAACAGATTGTCGACCTGAACGGTCGTAAACTCGTTCGTGTTAATGACGTGCGCCTGGTAAATGTGCCCGGAGGTGTGTTTGCCATTGCAGTGGATGTCGGTCTCGAAGGCTTGCTGCGACGCATCGGCATCAGCACCATAAGCCGCTGGGCATTCTCTGTATTCCGCGCCAACGTTCCCTCTCATTATATTATATGGGACGATGTGGAAGCCATTGAGACCAGTAATTTGAGCATCAGGCTTTCAAAAACATCGTCAAGACTGCATAAGCTTCACCCATCTGATATTGCCGATATCATTGAAGAAATGGGCCGTACTTCAGCAACAAAAGTATTTGAATCTCTTGATGAAGAACAGGCTGCCGACGTTCTGGAAGAAATGGAACCGCATACCCAGGCACAGATTATTGAAAGTCTGCCGATAGAAAAAGCCGCCGACGTTCTTGAAAAAATGCCTGCCGATGAAGTCGCCGACCTGCTCGACACTCTCAACGACGACCGCGCAGAGCAGCTCCTGAACGAGATGGAGAAAGAATCGTCGGAAGAGGTCAGAGAACTGCTGGAATACAGCAAAAGCGAAGTGGGCAGCCTTATGACAACCGATTATATGCTGTTTACCGAATCCATGTCGGTACTGGAAACACTCGAAGAACTGCGCAGACAAAAACCCGAACCCGCACGAATCTATTCCCTCTTTGTGGCAGATAAGGATGAGCGTTTTATCGCTACCGTTTCACTGCGTGATCTGGTAGTGTCCGAGCCTTCGGTCACGCTGAAAGATATCATGGAAGAAGATGCCATCAGTCTTTTTGATGATGATAAAATTGACTCTCTGGCCGAAATTATTTCAAAATATAATCTTCTTGCCATTCCGGTAACGGATAAGGAAATGAAGATGCAGGGCATGGTTGTTATCGATGATATTATTGAAGACCTTCTCGACCGGAGAAAAACAAAATAGGAGGCGGAACCATGGCACTGATAAGCTACAAGAATTTTAACCGTCGCAGGAAATACCTTCTCAGGAACTTTGTTATATTCCTTGCCATTCTGGGCCCGGGCATCATTACCGGAAGTGTGGACAACGATGCGGGCGGCATCACTACTTATTCTATCGCTGGCGCATTGTACGGATACCGTTTACTCTGGACCATGATACCGGCATTTATTGTACTGCTGGTGGTTCAGGAAATGAATGCACGCATGGGCATTGTCACCGGCAAAGGGCTTGCCGACCTTATCCGCGAAAATGCGGGCGTTAAAGTGACCTTCTTCATTTTTATCGGTCTGCTGATTGCCGATATTGGTAATACAACCACTGAATTTGCCGGTGTGGCAGGCAGTTTACAGGTCTTCAATGTGAGTAAATATATCTCGGTACCTATTGCAGCAGTAATGGTGTGGGTACTTGTTGTAAAAGGCACCTACAAAATTGCCGAAAGAATATTTCTCATCTTCTCTGCCTTTCTGCTGATTTATGTGGTTTCAGCCCTTATGGGAAAACCCCACTGGGGCGAAATCGGAAGCGCCATTATCCGTCCGCACATGGAATTCAATACGCAATATCTTGCGGTTGTGATAGGCATTGTAGGCACTACGATAGCACCCTGGATGCAGTTTTACATGCAGTCGGCCGTAATAGAAAAAGGAATAAAAATAGAAGAGTACAAGTACACCATCTGGGATGTTACCATTGGCAGTTTGGTAACCGTCATCGTTGCGTTTTTTATCATCGTTGCGTGTGCTTCAACCCTTTTTGAAAATGGGATTGTTATTAGTGAAGCAAAAGATGCAGCCCTGGCATTGAAGCCCCTGGCGGGAAATCTGGCATCAGCCACCTTTGCATTCGGACTGTTTGTGGCGTCTATTTTTTCTGCTACAATCTTACCTGTTGCTACCGCTTTTTATGTGTGCGAAGCGTTTGGTTTCGAGGCAGGGCTTGACAAGAAGTGGGACGAAGCGCCGGAGTTTTACTGGCTGTTCACCTTTATAATACTGATTGGTGCCGGCATCATTCTGATTCCGAATGCTCCGCTGATTCTGATTACGCTATGGTCGCAGGTGGCTAACGGAATATTGCTTCCGGTAGTGCTCGTGTGCATGATACTTATCGTGAACAAAAAGGAGGTGATGGGAAAATATGTGAACAAACCCATGAACAACATCATTGGCTGGTCAACGATTGTTATTCTGATTGGTCTTTCCGTTACCCTGCTGATAACTTCTTTTATATAGTAGTTAGTAAAAAGTAGCCAGTAATAAGTACAAAGAAAGAAAATATGAATTCCTTTTTTGTCTTAAGTCTTATTACTATTGTCTAGCGTCTATTCCGTGAATTTGGCTTCCTGCACCTGAACTATTTCATAGGTATCGCTGTCGTAAACAACGGCAACGATGTTGCAGAGGTCGTCTTCCCATGCGGGGTCAAGGAATGTTTTGTATGATACAATTTTCTTTGTTCCGGCGGTTACCGCGCCTGTACTAAGAATTGCGCCCCATGTTCCGTTTACCGAACCGCGCAGCACATGCATGAAGGTATAATTGGTAATGTCGGGAACGCTGCCGTAACTGGAATTATTATTTTTCTGATAACCGTAAATGCTGTCCTGAGTAATGTAAATGGCAATTTTAAGATTACGGTTAGTATTCACGAGGTATTCTGTTTGAACGTGGGTGCAGAGTTTTCGCGTCGATTCACTGAAATAAGCAATAATCTGGATGTCAAGTTCCGGCGCCATAGCAAGCACTTCCGTTACTTCAGCATGCCACGATGAGGTGGCTTCGAATATTGTTGAACCACCGATATTTTTGCGGTTAAACATTCCTGCGGGATTATTGGTGATGCCGAAATAATCGTGTAACTCATCGCCCGTGGTGTTTCGTAAGTCGAGGCTGAAATTGCCGGATTCGGGTTCAGCAAAAAAACCTGAATGGATTGCCATCAGTACGATTGAATCGCCGTGTGTATCTTTCAAATCGCGTGCAATAGCAGCAGCTTCGGGGCAGTTAACACATTTATGCCCGGTATAATCCTCTATCAGACATTTTTTAATCTGATTCTGGTTGACCGGAAAGGTGGGCACAGGGCAAGCAACGGTATCAACAGTGCCGCCGTCCTGTTTCATGTAAGGCTCTTTAATTTTATCGCATGCAAAAATGAGCAGCATGGGAATAATGAGTATCAGAAGGTATTTTGCGTATTTCATAGTGTAAAAATTAAAAACTGCTTGTTATGGTGAGCGTAATACCGTTGGCGGCAGGTACGTAGCGGCAAACACCGCCTACACATAAAATTCCCGAATACTGCCTTCCGTACGAAAGTTCTAACCTGTTTGACCCTTTGGCAAAAGCCACGCTGCCTTTGTAATAATGAATGCGTTTGGAAGCTTCCGGATTTCCGTAATTATACAGATCCATTACGGAGAAAAACCATTTCGGTGCAATCGTATACTCCAGTAGTCCCATTGCCCATTCGTGGTCATCCTCTTTGGTGTATAGATACTGCAGCTCGGTACGTATTGCTTTGGTATCGGTAATGGACCACGTCATGTCGAGCACGCCCACATGGGCATACACCATACCTTCGGCATGGCTTTCAATTACGTCAACATTGTACGAGAAATTGGCGTAAGTAAGTATGGCCTTGAATTTTTTACTGAATTTATGACTAATTTCTACGTTGATATCTTCAAAGTATTTTTCTTTGCCAATTTTAAAGAAATCAGATTTATACCCGAGTGTTCCGGTTTGCCCTATTTCTGTACTGTCGTTTATTTTTTGTTTATCGATGGCGTTTGCTCTGGAGTAATTCAGTGCCACGGTTGTGCCGTATTTACCACCAAGAGAAGAATGTTTTTTAAATGTATAAATCACTTGCCCCTGTATGCCGGCTTCACCGTTTGGCTGGGTTCCGTAAGGGTATTTTGCAACCAGACTGTAGGTGTGCTGTTTTGTGAGTGCCGGCAAATAATTCATAATAACATCATTGCCTACGGCATCCCTGTTGGAGCGGAAGTTCATGTTGTCGATGCGTTTAGCGGCAAGGTAAACACCAAACCCTTTGCGGGAATACGTTGCCTGAATTACCAAACCATTCCCCGGTTTGTAAATGCGGTTGTTGATAGCTGATGGATCATTTATTTTATAAGCATATTCGCCACTCAGATTAATATTTTTGTATGCTACACTTGCTCTTCCGGCGAAAGCGGCAACATTTTTAGGCAGGGTATATACGGGGTCGTCGGCATTCTGATATTTACTGATGACACTTCCGCCAATCATGATGCGAGCAGGTGCATTGTTCAGTTTTTTTATCATTTCATTGATAGAAAATTCTGCATCTACACCGCGAACAATGCCCGGTCCTTTGCTGAAAAATGAGCGCTGCAATCCATAAATACCTTTTATTGTAACGCCTGCAAATGGTGTATATCGAACCCTTATGCCGTCCATGGCGTTATCGTAACCGAGGTTTCGTTCTTCGTAGCTGCGGAATATCATACCGCTGCCAAACTGTTCGTAAAAACTGCCAGCTGTTATTTCAAGGTCTTCATTTTTATAAGAAACATAGCGGTATGGAATGCCGGTGCCTTTGTAACGCGGGTCAAAGCCGAGCATGGGGTTCAGATAGCTTTCATAACGTATGCCGGCACTGAAATGGCCCAAAGTAGCATTTATGTTTCCGAAACCGTTCATCAGCAGTTTTTCGGGAACATCTTGTGCGCCAATGGCAGAATCTTTCTGATAGTACATTACGTCAACCTGAAAATTGCCGTTTATTTGTAAGTTGTTGAGAATGCCTTGTGCATGCGAAAAGCCCGGAGTAAGCCCGAACACAAACACAATACCCCTGATGAGAATGCGTAACTGTTTTTTCAATGCCCTGAATTTGAAGGAATAATTATAATTGCGTCAAAGATAAAAAAAAGAAGAATCAATCATTCGGTATAGGCTCACCCGCGATGATTTTCTTCACAATGTCTATCAGATTGAGTTCTGCGCCTTGTGCGAATGAGGTATGCTGCCATACAATTTCACCTTTTCCGTTAAGGATAAATGTGTGCGGTACAAGGTTCACATTCATGGCACGTTTAAATTCACTGTTGGCATCCAGCAGTACTACATATTCCCAGCCTTTGCCGTTTACGGTGGGCTGAACATTTGCAGTGGTGCGCGAATCGTCAATAGAAACAGCGATTAACATAACACCGGTTTCTTTTTGCCAGTCGGCATATACATCAGAAATGGCAGTGAGTTCCGAAACGCAGGGTTTGCACCATGTAGCCCAAAAACTAAGAATAATGGGTTTTCCGTTATTCGAAAGTTCTGCCGTGTTTATTGTTTTTCCGTCAAGGGTTTTCAGCATTACCGACGGAAGTTTCTGAAGTTTTTTATCTGTTTCCTGGCACATGGCTGTATATCCAATCAACAGAAAACACAGTATTACGCTTAGCCGTTTCATTTGTCAGAATTTAAGTTAAAGAAAGAACCGGTGTCTGTTATCAAGTACAATACCAAACACCGGTTCCTGCAAATTTAAATGAAATAATTATTTTATCACGCTTACTTTTTGAGTAAGGGTGTAACCATCCACTTTTGCATTGATATAATAAATACCTGCCTGAAGTGATGTTCCGTCGAGGCTTATGTTATGATTTCCTGCGCTCATAGAACCTTGGTCGGCGGTATAAACCAGCTCACCAAGCACGTTGAACATTGAAATCACAACGGTAGCATTATTTGAAAGATTCAGGTCAATAGTAGTGCTTCCGCTGAACGGATTCGGATATACAGCCATACTGTTGCCATTGGTTGTATTCTCACTAACAGAGGCAGTGAAATTGGCAAGATTGATATCATCCACCCACAGGTTATTACCATAGGCGCTGGTGCCTTTAAATTTAATCAGCACCTGAGCTTCACCTGCCATGGTAGTCAAATCCACAGTATCATGTTTCCACTGTGATGCTGTTGGTACAAACCCTGTTGTGCTTAAAGGTGCGGTAGCAAGGGTTGCGCCGGCTTTGTTATACAGGGTTGTCCAGGTGGCTCCGCAGTTTTTAGAAACCATGATCTCCAGTTTGTCTGATTCGCTTGCATAGCGGCAATGAGCGTGTGAGAACAGCAATTTCGGACTTGCCAGTGTTGTCAGGTCAACCGGCGGCAGAAACATTTCGTCAAAACCCGATGCAATAGCAAAGAAAGGAATCACAACAGCTGCAGTACTCAAACCAAAACCGCTGGCTGAGTTGTCGCGCTGCCATGTATAATCATTGCCGGGGTTGTATACCAGCCATCCTCCGGCAGGAGGAAATGTTGTTGCTTCAAAGCCCTGAGTAACCGGAGGCAATACGGCCGTTGCGGGTACCGAATACTGAATTGATTTGGAGTTATTGACAGGGAAGAAGTCCATGCCGGGACCATTTGGGTCTGAAACCCATGTTTTGAGTGTGTGTAAGCCTGCAGCGCCACAATTGAGTGCGGGCAGTGCAACGCTTGCAGTGGCATTGATGTTAAGGCTGCCTGTCCAGGGAACAGAAGCTACAGTACCACCATCAACCTGATAATAAATGGTTGCAGTTGTAAGAACGGTGCTTTTCATGTTCTTCAGTGTAACCGAAGGTGTGAATGTTGCATCGCAGGTAACAAAGGGAACATTGGTAATAGCGCTGACAGCTGCATCCAGATTTGCATCGCCAACCAGCGTAATTTTGGGGTCGTAACCGGCCTGTTCTACTCTTTTATCGCCATTCTGCTGAATAAAAGCTACCACTTCAAGCTCGCGCAGATCATAGATATATTCAGGAACGGGGATGCTGAAGTTGAGTGTCTGGGTTTGTCCGTTGGTCCAGGTGCCGGCAAGTGTGGTGCCGTTTGCATCGGGAATCATTTTACGGATCACATTGTAGAAATTCGTTTCTCCGTTACTGCCGGGAGCTGAAGAAAAACCAATATGACTCTCGGTAAGGTCAACATGGCATTTTAAAGCGCCGTTGGCCGTGAATGCTGTGGTTGCCGTAATTTCTACCGAAATATTTACTGAGTCGTTCAGGGGTGACATTGTATGAGTTACTGCAATAGTAAACGGAGATGCAATGGCATACTCTGAGTTTAAGGTCGTTTGCGACATTTGTCCTGTAAGGGTGCCGTCTGTGCGCGAATATGGCACACCCGTAACACTATAGTACGATACTCTTGCGCTTACATCAGGGTATTGCTCATTCATGGGGTCGTAACCCGGCCAGTTTACCTGATGGCGTACAATAACGAATTTACCAACATTGGTTGGTTTCAGAGCTTCGTAAGCCGTATTCCATGGAGGGCAGTAGCCGCATGAGGCCTGTGTGAAATGCTCTAACAGAACAAGACGCTGTGATTTTGGCTGCTGCGAATACGCAGTAACTGCCAGACAAATTGCCAAAAAGAAGAGAATAGTTTTCTTCATGTGTTTCAGGTTTAGGATAATTTATGTTTTTATTTATAAAAATAGAAATTTCAATTTATCATTATTATACCTTCAATCAGCCAATTAAAATCAAATGCATACACCTTGTTAAAGAACAATGTCAAAGTTAGTAATTTTTGCGAATAAAATTACTTATACAAATGTATCGATTGTCTATTACCTCGGGGTTAATTATATGTTAATGTGGGATTAAGGGTAAAAATTGTGTATATTTGGTTAATAATTCTATATTAATAAAATAATAAGCGGTTTTTTCGCGTTTCATGTTACAAATAGCATGATAATTGCAATGAACCGGATGTAACATAAATTCCACGTCTATGAAAAGGTCATTACTCTATCTCTCACTCTTGATTTTGTTGGGATTTTCTGTAAAAGCCCAGAACCTTGTTGTATCAGATACCAATGGTGTTGTTTATAACAATGGAGATACAATTACCTTTAATGTCATTCCTTCGGGAACCAATTATCTGTATCTGGATGTGCTGAATTCGGGTACTGATTCTCTTTCGGTGAAAGTTAAAAAGAAAGAGGTTGCTATTGTTTCCGGAAGTGTGAACACGTTTTGCTGGGGAACCTGTTATTTGCCGGCCACGTTTGAATCACCTGACCCGATTTGGATAGCTCCCGACTCTATTTCTAATGGATTTGATGCGCAGTACAATGCGAACAATCATATAGGTGTTTCGATACTGCTGTACACATTTTTCGATGAGAATAATCTTGCAGACTCATCCAGTGTGTTTGTAAAGTTTGATGGTCTTCACAGCAATGTTCCGCAGATTGTTCCTGAAAAGGTTCAGTTTTCAAACGCATCACCCAATCCGGCCAACGGATATTCAAATATCAGTTATACCCTTCCGGGCAATGGATTTGAGAACCGCATTGTAGTCCGCGATATGCTGGGCAACGATGTGTTTAACCAAATGCTTGTTGAAAATTCAGGAACGGTTAAAATAGATACTTATACCTTCAGTAACGGTGTTTATTTTTATACACTTATTGTGAACGGAAAACCGTATGCCACACGCAAACTTATTATAAAGCACTAATTGTTGCTGTTTAATTTCAGTATAAAAAAAGCCCGGACAATCTGCCCGGGCTTTTTGTTATTGCTACAATCAATTATTTGATTCCGAATTCTTTTTTAATTCTGGCAACATAATCCAGTTTTTCCCATCCAAAGAATTCAACTTTACGGAAGAGTTTTTTCTGTCCGTTTATTGTTTTTTCGGAGGTAGATTTATCTTTATAGAAAACCTCAACCTCTTCGGTGTAATTGGTTCTTCCGAAATGTCCGTATGCCGTAGTGCGCTGGAATATCGGATTCTTCAGTCCGAAGCGCTCTATGATAGCATAAGGTCTCATGTCAAACAGTTTCGAAACTTTTTCGGAAACTTCACCATCGGTAAGAATCTTGCCTTTGGCATTCTTTACTTTGGTTGTGCCGAAAGTATTCACATATAAACCTACAGGCTGAGCAACGCCAATAGCGTAAGCTACCTGAACCAGAACTTCACCGGCAATGCCTGCAGCAACCAGATTCTTGGCAATATGTCTTGTAGCATATGCAGCAGAACGGTCCACTTTTGAGGAATCTTTTCCGGAGAACGCGCCGCCACCGTGTGCACCTTTGCCACCGTAAGTATCAACAATAATTTTTCTTCCTGTTAGACCTGTATCGCCGTGAGGGCCGCCAATAATAAATTTACCGGTAGGATTTACATACAGTTTGTAATCGTTATGGAACAGCGCTTTTACGCGTGCAGGAATCATTTTAATGAGGCGTGGTATCAGAATTTTCCGAACATCTTCGGTAATTTTATCCTGCATTTGTTTCTCGGCAGCCTTGATGTCTTTGAAATTCGCAGTTTTTGATTTTACGAATTCGTCGTGCTGCGTTGAAATAACAATAGTATCTATGCGAACGGGTTTGCCATTATCGTCATATTCAATGGTAACCTGTGATTTGGAATCGGGTCTCAGGTATTTCATTACTTTGCCTTCGCGGCGAATAGCGGCAAGTTCCTGAAGAAGAATGTGTGCAAGTTCAATGGGCATGGGCATGTAGTTGTCCATATCGGTATTGGCATAGCCAAACATCATACCCTGATCGCCGGCACCCTGATCTTCTTTTTTTACGCGCTCAACACCCTGATTGATATCGGGTGATTGTTCGTGAATCGTAGAAATAACGCCGCAAGAATCGGCATCAAAAAAATAATCAGACCGTGTATAGCCAATCTGACGAATCACGCCACGAGCTACTTTCTGAATATCAACATAGCTTTTGGTCTTTACTTCACCGCTGCACACAACCAGGCCGGTTGTTACCAGGGTTTCGCAGGCCACTTTTGACTCGGGGTCGCCACGCAGAAAGTCGTCGAGTAATGCATCAGAAATCTGGTCGGCAACTTTGTCAGGATGCCCTTCGGAAACGGATTCCGACGTAAATAAATATCCCATTTTATTGAGGTTTATGAGTTAATACTATTGAAGGGAAAAACAGGGATTGGGCTTGCAGAAAGGGTAGCTTTAGCATTTTTTCCTGTGGTTGCAATCTGACAAATCTTTCCACTTAACGGCTGCAAATTTATAAAAATCCAAACACATGCAAGCACAAATATTTAATATCAGTTTTATTTGGGCTATTTGGCTTTTAAAAGCCGGTCAATATTCTCCACCGGATCGCCGATAACGGCCTTAAAATCTCTGACTACAACAGGGCGCGTAATCAGCTTAGGATTCTCAAGCAAAATAAGGGTCCATTCATGGTCGCTGAAATTCTTGCCTGCATATTTTTTCTTATAATCGTCTTCCTGTTTCCTTACAAGGTCGCCGGGCTTCATACTCAGCTTCATCAGCAGGTCTTTGAATTCGGCT
Source organism: Bacteroidota bacterium (assembly GCA_037133915.1). Classification (NCBI taxonomy): domain Bacteria; kingdom Pseudomonadati; phylum Bacteroidota; species Bacteroidota bacterium. Next base: position 19,326 of record JBAXND010000051.1, on the reverse strand, counting down.
TTGGTAAACGGTTCTTTCTGGTAGTCGCGTATAATTGGCTCTATTCCTTTGGTTTGAAGATAAGCCAGTCCGGCTCTGGATTTTTTGCAGCGGGGATTATGAAATATAATGTATGACATGAAGGGCGTTTTATTGATTACAATGCAATGTCTGTTATTTTTCGTTGCCGGACTTCAAGTTTTTTATTTTTTTTGCTTCAGGCAAATAATTTTTTTTGGAAACGACCTTCTCGCCTGTTTTATTTTCTAATGCTTTTCTTGCGTCTCCGGCAATGGTTCCGCCTTGTTTTGCAACAATTTTATTCTGAATAAAACCCTTCGGATTTTTGTTTTTAACAATAGCCGTTGTTGAGGCTTCTCCTAACATTGAAAAAATCAATTCGAGATCGGTCATATGATCTCTTAGGTTCTCGTTTTTCAATCTCTTGACTTTTTTGTACTGAGAAGGTGTAATTCCAAAGGTCGCTTTAGAAATTTCAGCAGTAAGAATGGAATATTCTATTTGTTCTTTGACGCCTCTGTTTTTCCATTCTTCAGTGAGCTGTTCACGAATGGCAATACTTCGCATTCGTTTTTCAATCCATCCTTCAGGATATCCCTTAAGTTTGTAGAGTTCTCTCGTTCTTTGGGCTGCAAGTTCCGGATTCTCAATTTCATCTAATCTGTCGGACCCAACTTGTGCCAACCATTGTTTGAATGGTTCAGCTTTAGGTGATGGAATTGATTGAATGATTCGCAAAAGACCTTTTGCATCAGAAGCCTGTATTTTACGCCTTTTCCCATCTGCGGCGGCCATTTCAACTGGGGTACAAATTGTACCCCAGTTGCTTTTAAGCATCTCATCACGACTGAGCATTTTCTTAAGATATTGTTTGACATCATTACTATCCGTAAGCGCTTCAACAACATCTTGAACTGAAAAGTACCATTTCTGTTCTTTTTCGTCCCAGACCGAACGAATTTGTTTATTCCCGAAAAGTTTGATATTGCTCATAATCGTTTAATTTTTTTATAAAAGTATCAATTTTTTTATTTGATAAGCATAAGACCATCGGTTTCATTAATAAACTTCAGCATTCCATTAAAAGTATGCTCTGAGCTGCATACTGCCAACATGAACCATTTTGCTACCGGGCGATTGCCGACCGTCGTAAATAATATTCAGCTGGAGGTTTTCGCTGAGGTTTCGCTGGAATGAAAGACTCCAGGTAGCATTCTTTCCTTTCTTAAATCCTTCGAGCATTTCGTAGGCAAGAGAATTGTTTTCTGTAGCATTGTAACCGATATCCAGATAATTTGCTTTCGCCAGCAAGCTTCCTTTGGAGACCATATTATATTTTATTTCCATGCCGATATTATGGCTTTGGGCTGTTTCATGGTTGCTGCCCTTGGTATTGATTTTTTCCTTGTAAGAATAAAGCAATGAGATGCGGAAGGTTGTTCCGGGTTGTATTGTGAAACGGGGTTCGGTTTCCCAGAAATCAATACTGAAATCGCGGCTGCCGAAATATTCCGAATTGCTTGATTTTATTCCTTTGTTACCACCCAGTATCAATCCGAAAACGCGGGTGATGTTCCAGCGGATTTTTCCCTCGGCTTTTTGAAGTTCGCGAGAGTCAACTCCATTTACCATCAGCATTTTGTTTCGGTTATCCTGCCACGACACATCCATTCCGAATTTTGCGTTGCCGCGATTAAAGAAAAGCACGCTGCGGAAAGATGAATTCAACGTAAGCAGGGTGCTGTCGGCAACATCAAACCTGAAAGGATTGTAAGCGTTCAGCAGGTCTTTGTCCGTGCTTTTATGTTCCACCGTAAACCCTGTCTGAAGGGCAAAGCGGCTCGCAAATTTGCGAAACCCGTTTTTTCCTGACCATGCCGCCGCAGGGTCAATGTTAAGCACTTCGCTGAACTGATTAGAGTACGATTTAATATAATCGTTGGTAGGTGTAAAAATCCGAATATAATTCGCCTGATCTTTAAACGCAGAAACTTCAAATTCATTCAGCTCTTTAACGCCATTGCCGTTGTAATCAGTGAAGCTGTACAAACCTTGTCCCGGAAGGACTTCAAGGTAGGAGAATTCTTTTTTCACTTCAAGACCCGAGCCTGCTTCATAAAAAGTATTGGAAGTGATTGATCCTTTTAACAGACGTGTGTTGTATTCAATGCGACCGATGAGTGTATTATCGGGCTTGTTTGTGCTGAGCAGCGAATCATTAATTTTTAATTTGCGGTACGAACCGCCTATTTTCAGCAGTTGATTCGGATTTTTTGTGAGTGCAATATCAAGTGTGAAATCGTCACCGGTAGTGGCTTTCCAGAGTTCATATTTCCCGGCAAGGTAATCGTAGCGGCGTTTGTAATTGACGGTAATTTTATTTTTTGCACTGTCGGGGCTTGCAATCAATGCGCCGTATTCATTAAATCCAAAGCTGTTTTTCAGCAGCGTATCAGACTGGTTAAAACGATTATCTTCCTGCTCCTCGCGCAAACCGATAGAAACCCACTTAAACTTTTTTATCAACGACGCTTTTTGTTTGATGTAAGCCGTTTTGTACGAAGGTGTATTGGTGGTCAGGTAGCTTCCATCGGCTTCAAGAAAGAAATTTCTAACGTCTGTTTTGATGTTCAGCATATTCTGTATCCCACTATATTCCGAGCTTTTGAAATACGATTTTGCTTGCCAATAATAGTATTGATTTTTTGTATTCTCAAAACCGAGTTTCAAATTTGAGATGTGTTCATCTTCCGGAAGTTTAACAGTATTCATATTCCAGTCGCGTTCAAACTCAACAGCCCGGTAGCGCTCAATCGGTGTAAAATAGCGGTTCACGTATTCATGAGACAAGGCGGCCACAAACAGCATTCCTTTTTCCTTATTCTTGCCAATCGGGCTTCTATTCTCTAATCCTGCTTTGGCGGCGTAGCCAATATCATCGTTGCTGTTGAGCGTTGAGAATGTATTCAGGTCATTATTGCTGAGGGCGGTTTCGAGGTAAACACGCATGGTTTTACTAACGGCGTAGTCGATGCCGAGCGAGTACATCTGCTTTTTTTTCGGTGTAACCAATAAAATCACCGGCTCATAGGAGCCCGACGGCTGACCATTTTGAGGGGCAACCCATTTAAAAACACGACCATTCGCGGCGCTTTGAATCTGGATATAATTGCCGCGTCCGGCACCGACAAAGGAAAACGCGAGTTTGTAATGAGCACTGTCGGCATTTACGGAATACTGAAAAATGGAGTCGTAAATAACGGTATTTACGGTTGTATCAATCATTTTGTAAAGCACAAGGTCCGACGAAAATTGAACACTGTCAACAGCAGGAACCAGGGCGAGGTTAAGGCTGTCGCCGATTGATTGGAGGAGCCTTTTTTCATTGTCGCTGAGATCTTGTTGTACCGGTTGACTTTTTACGTCCTGTTCAGAAAAGAAATTGAAATTAATTTTAACTCTGCTGTAATCTACTTTCGCGCCTGCAAAAAACATTGAGCGAGCGTAACTTTTTTCCGAATATTCAAACTCAATAATGATTCGTTTGTCTTTGGTAATAATATTTTTTGGTGTGAACGAAATTTCGCCGACGTTATAATCAATTACGTAATCATTCTCCTGTCCGCGTGTCAGCAGCCTTCCGTCGATATATACTTTTTCGGTTCCGGCAAGCACAATAATGAATGTTTCGTTATTGGCGCCTGTGAGTTTATATGGTCCCTGATTGCCTTCAATGCCGTTAAGCTGATTGCGGGAATACTTGCCTTTACTGACGGCTGCGCTCCCCGTCAGACTTATATGCGCCGGCTTACGACCTTCTTTTTTTTCTTTCAAATTAAAATCAGTTGTGATGCTTCCGCCCTGCGCTTTTCGGTTCACATTCATAAAATAGCTTTCAGGACGGGTAATTTCAAAATCGCCGGCCGTAAGCCTGAAGTTTTTATTGAATAACTGGATATACACTTTATCAAACTCCTGAATTTGCTGGGTATTTCCATCGGGTTGAATGGGAATATTATTATCAGTTATTGCGGCAAGTACATTGATGTCTTCACTCAAATGACCCGATAGCTGCAGGTTGAGGCTTGAGTTTACCACTACGTCCTGATTATTACCAAAAGAGAGCCCGCGCGAAATGCTGCCGCTCTTGTTGAGTCCGCTCCATTGAAATACGTTTTCAGCGCTTGTTTCGTAACGAAAAACAAAGGGGTCAATCAAGCCTTTTTCTTCAATGTGAATATTCCGATAATCTTTATGCCGATACTCGGTTGTAAAGCTTAGCGGGAACACTCTGTATTTGCAAAACCATGTTTTGTTTTGCAGGGTGTCGCTGATATTTTTTTTATTTTTTACGATGAGAAGCCCCTTGGGATAATCAATGCGAAAGCCGGAGGTATCAATAAAATGACCGTTAATATCACAAATAATAAGACTTCCGGGTATAATACTGAGGCTGTCGAGCTTAATGGTATCAGAAACAGGCACGAGCTGTATTTGCCGCAGATTGCTTAGCTGTTGCGCGGCAAGCTTTGTGGTGGCGGCACAAAGCACGATCATCAGTATGGCGAAAGTTTTTTTCAAATTACAAACATCGCCGCCATCAACAGACAGCTATTTACACTTTTATTGAGCCAGCGTGAACCTCAGGCTGAGCCCAGCATTGGTGTTGGAGTTAGGATACTGTGATGATACAAACGGATTATTGATGATCTTATCGAAAAACAGGCGAATATTGAATTTTTCGCTTATCTGATAATCGGCAGAAACATTAATTGACATTACCTTTTGTCCTGCCGACACCTGGTCCATATTTTCAACCAGTTTTCTCAAAACGGTTTTATTGGTTCGTATCGAGAAATCGGCTTTCAGGTTCAGGTCGCTTTTTATGGGTCGCTTTTTACCGCTGAAATTGATGTTAAAGGAAACATCTTTGAGACGGTATCCGGCGCCGATAACATATTCGTCGCTGGTAACTTCCGTAAGCTGATTGTTGGCAAAACTCAGAACCAGATTTCTTGATTTCTTTATCTCAAATTTAAACAGCAGGCTGTTGACCATGGTCATATCAAATCCAATAAGCGGGCTGAACTGCTCGTTGATGCTCACTTGTCCGATTTCATATTTTGAGGCGAAATTCTTCACAGCATCTCTTACATAAGTATAGCCATCCTGGGCATCATCTTTATACAATAAATTACTTGCGAATTGACCTACAGAATAGGTGCTGCGGTAAGTATGCGACACTGAAATATTCTTGAAGAATTTCTTCAGCCAGTTAATTCTTGTAAGGCCGGTGTAAGTGATGCGCCAGTTTGGAAGCGGAATGGCTGCAAGCAATTTTTCATTAAACGGTTTAAGCGATATTTTATCGGGGTTGCGACCGGTGTACGCTGCAAGAAATGCCGGTATGAGAACATCTTGAGATGTGGGACCATATCCATCCGGGAATCCTGTAGAGTCACTCAGAGCTTTTGATGAGAACCGGTTATTTGCCGCAAGACGTGCAGCTATGAGCAAGCGATATTCTTTGAACTTCTCAAAGGTTTTGTTGGAGTGGTCTTTATTATCGTTAATAAAAGCTGTGCTCCATGTAATATACGTCGATGTAAAGCTCCCCGATTCCATAGGAGTAAATGCTTTACTATGGTTAAATTCGGTGCCGGTTTCATATCGGTAATAAGCTCCGTATTGTTTCGAATAATTACTGGTAGCCGTTACATCAATTCGCAGGGCTGCCAGCGGTTCAATAGATACCTGGCCGTTAAGATTTTTTGTTTGCTTAATTATGTACGGCGTATTCAGCGTCGTGTCAGATGTAATCCAGTTGTTGGAATACGCTTGGTCAACAATCTGTGTCCCCGAACCCTGAGAGAACATTTCGCTTGGATTTCCAAAAACAAAATCAAGTCCGGGAGCCATTTTATTCCAGTCCATACCGAGGGCAACAGGCTTTGGCATAAAACCGGGAAGAAGCTTTCCGTTCCCCTCTTGATAAGAAATATTGACTGTTTTAATTCCCATCAGGATACCCAGCGTTCCATCAATTACCTCTTTAACATAATTTATTTTTTCCTCAACCGTATCTCCTTCGGCGGCGCGCATATTGGTCTTTGGCTTATTGGCGCCTCCTTTTTTCTTTTCGTTGATTTTTGCGAGGTACGGTATCTTATTATAAAGGTTCAGCAGATTGGCACTGGCATTTACCTGCTTGGTGTTTGAGTTTTCAATAGTGTTTCCTAACGGATTCTCAATAATAAGTCCATTGGTATCGGCAGCCAGCGGTAAAGCGGTCCATTGGTAATCGCCACCGTATTTCGCATTAACGTTTATCCAGTTGAGAATCGGGATTTTATTAATCGGAAGCGTATAATTCACTTCAACGGATTGTGTGAATGATTTTATTCTGCCCAAATCCAGCACATTGCTCCAGACAGAGTCGCGTTTTGTTTTATAATCCGGCAGGTTCTTCGCAATTTTTCCGGGAGGTTCATCAATCTGTGCGATTACATGTGCCTGATAATCGAGTTTAAGTCCCTGCGTCAAATCCCATTTAAGGCCGTAATCTCTGGTCCAGTTGAATGATTTGATATAGGTAGGCTCAAGTATAACAATAGCGTTTGTTTTCGCTCGCAGTAGGTTTTCGGAAAATTGCCTGTCGATGTCGGTACGGAAGGTGAGCATTTTGGGCGCATAAAAAAAGTTGAAGTCTTTGATTAACCTGAACCATTTCGATTTCCCCAAAAACTTAACCTTGTCGAAAGGTTTAACCGGTTTTGCATTGGAGGAGAAATTATATCCCAGTCCGCCACGATGTGTTTTTTTTGTGTCATATTCCACATCAACATTTCGATGCATCAATTCGGTGTAAGCATAGGATACATCAAAATTTTCGATATCGTAAATATGGCTTTTTGATCCGCCTGTTTTAACTTTTCTTACGTTCATGAAATTGAGACTCTGCCTACGGGTATAGTCCTGTGTGAGCTTCCGTATAGAGTCTTTCTCAGCCGCCGAAGGATATGTACTCAGTTCATCTTTATACAGTACATCAGGGTTTAGCGGGTTGTACTGTGGTGTGTTAATCATCTCGGAATAATCGTAATGGAGCGGTATTTTCATTCCCCATTTTTCCGGGAAAAATTTGCCAAGTTCAAGATTTGTAGCAATATCATAGGATACCTTGGTTTCTTTTTGCCGTTCATTTACTTTTTTATCAATACTTCCAAAACCCGGAGTGCTTATGGTTCCTGCAATACTCAGTGTTCCGAAATCGGCTAAGGTGGTACCAATGCGTCCTGTTGCTGCCCATCCGCCCTTTTCGTCGAAGTCGGTGAGCCGTAATTCATTCACCCAAATTTCGGCGCATTTATCCATTCCGTCGTCTGAGCTGCCGTTTTTCTTTTTTGGGTTACGCACACCAATCATGATGGTCTTTACTGCGCTGAGATTAGGATTCCCAACAATGGTAATTTTATTATTTTTCGAATCGTATGCCACATACGGAACGCTGTATGATAACGATGAGCCCGGCTGACGAATGTCCGTATTACGCTGTGTTTTGGCTGCAACAAGGTCTGCAAGAGTTATCTCCATTTGGTTTTCTGATGGCCAGATAGCATCCGGGTTTTCGGCCGATGTTCCCCAATCAGTCACCTTCAGCGGCAGCTCATACTCATAATAATTTGAAGTAAAGTCAGACCCGAGGCGTACGAAAAGTGTGAGGTCGCCGTCTTTAACGGGCAGTGTGTTATTGCTTGCTTCGCAGTGCGCGTACATCCTGATTTTTTTGAACTGGCGAACATCAAAATCACAGGTTTTATAAACGGCCCGTGCATCACCGTCCATCAAACCGCATACTTTCATATCAAGCGATTGCTCATTGAGCTGCTGCAAATTAGTGCTGGCAAGGTTTATTTCACGCTCAATGCCCGGCGGAACCACGTAGGGAACCGGTATTCTTTGCCCGTTTTCTTCAATATTTACTGCAGAAACATCAAAGGTTGTAGTGCTCTGATCGTCGGTAGGAATGTATTCGCCCGGAGCAAGCAGTGAGTAGCGGTAGCGTCTCCATTCTCCTCTTACAATATCCAGTGTTGCAAGACGGCAGATAATGCTGTCGGTAAATCCCTTCAGGTACATTCTTATGAAACGTATTGATTTGAAATCCTGAATTCCATTCACAATACGGTCGGGATTCTGGACAGGTATTTTAAACTGATACCATGTTACGGTAGCAGATGAGCCGTTTGGAAGGCGACCTGTTGATGCGTCAATTTTATCGGCAATGTAGTTCTGACCGATGTTCATTTTGCTCGGCTGAAGATCGATACGGTACTGGAAATAACGTTCGCTTTCATTCAGGGTATTATCATGATTAATATCTTCGCCGTCGGGCATGGTGGTTGCCGACATGGGGTAGCTCACATTATACTGTGCCTGCGTTTGAGCGTCGGTAGGGGAGTTCCCTTCAGCTCCGTTATAGTTTTTATAACGGTCAAGAATTGATTTGCTTTCGTTGTCATAATCAGGTCCCCTGAAATAATGGAAGTCATCTGAAGAAGGGTCGGCACTGGCTTTTGCATATGCAGGCGATGATGAGCCGAAAATTCCGGCAATACGCTGCAAATAGTTGGCATCAAAAAACTGACGTTCTCTTTCATCTCCGAGGCCGTCGAGACCCACATCCTGGTATTTACGCGCTTCTTCGCTGTTATCAAATGAATTGGTGAGTGGCTGCTGGGTGGGTACAATACCCCAGATTGTTGTGTCTACATTTATAAGTTCGCTTGTAGCCGGCAGCCCGTTCTCTAAGCTTTTGCGTGAGTCGCGGAGTACATCTTCAGAAATATCGCCGAGGTCAAAATACAACTGACCACCGGTACTATTTGTGTTATAGATGAATGGATCCATCATCCAAAACTCAATATATTCCACGTTTGTGGCTTCAAAATCGGATGTCTCAATTTTGCGCTGAATACCCGCCCATCGTGTATAGGGGTTCTTCAGTTTACCGCTTGCATCAATACCGTCCGAATATCCTTCAGAACCGTCAACATCATAATTGTAAGGTCCTTTTTCATAGGGATAATATGCAAGGTTGAGCACTGCAATATTTGAAGGCTGCCCATTTGCAAGTTGTTTATTCGGGAATACTTCCTCTTCCAGAACTTCTCTGGTGTAATGATTGGAAATATCATCGTTGGTGATGTTGGGCGGTGTCTGGTTGTTGTTTCTGTAGAAAATGGTCGGGTCAATTACATACCATGCAAGTTTGGCACGATTCATATTAAATCCTTTTCCGCTGTTGGGCGAAGCTTCAGGAAAGAGATCGGGCTGCCCTTGTGGTGTACTGGCAATAAACCAGCTACCGATATTTTTCAGGTCGATGGTTGATTTGCTCCCTTCAAAATCGTCGATATACGAAGTTCCGGTTTTACCAATTGCTTTCGAATGGCCGGGAATAAGGTCGGCAAATTCAGCGTCGATGGTTACATTAGAAACCGTTTTTGTATTCAAGAGAGGAATGAAATCAACAATTTTTGTTATGAGCCTCGATTCGGTTTTATAGTTACCGTTTACACCCCAAATGGTATTACTGATAGGTTCGTCACCGAAATTCACCTTTTGCGTAAGCGGCTTTTCTGTAAGGTTGAGTACGGTCGCACCCAGATTGAATTTTTTGTTTACCATGTAATCAACGTGTGCTCCCATCAGCGTTTTAGTCTGAATATCGAACATGCTGTTACTTTCAAGCGAAATGTTGATTGGGGTTCCCGAATTCAGGATGCCTTCATTAATAATTTTTACGCGACCAAGGGTATAATCAACAGTGTAGTCAACATTTTCAGCAAGGGGAATGCCGCCTGCGGTAACTTTTACCGAACCTTGTGGTACGTTCATGGCACCCAGTGAAATTTCCGAGCCGGATGCCGACTTGAACATCCCGTCAATAGAGAATTTATTTCGTTCGGGGTATTGCTGTGCCCCGGTTTTTGTCATGGTGTACAGTGAGTCGTAACAGTATTTATCGGCAATCGGTTTCAATGCAGGGTCACCGCCGGTAATGGCTTTGCGCATATCGCTTCCAAAGGGCTCCAGCACCGGGAAGAATATGCGGCCGTTGCTGGCCTGTATGGTTCCGCCCTGAGTGGCCGCCATATCAATAAAGTCAAATACACCATCGGGAACCGGGTCGTTGTTGCTGTTCAGGCGGTCGCATCCGAGTACCTTGATAAGAGGAATGCCGTCAATTTCGCCTTCGGTGATGAACCCCATAGGAACGCCATTTTCTTCGCCGGAGAAAAGTACATTCAGTCTGAAATCCTGCGAATTGACCTGATATCCGCCAATAGAGTACACATTTTTCATCATCAGATCCCAGATAGGAATCTTGGTGTTGAGCGAAGAACTTTTAAGCAGTTTTACAATAAGGCAGTTGGGTGCACTGATACCGCCGTTTGAAAATTCGCCCACCTGATGTACCGCGGTATCACCAATCAGTGTGTACTGATAGGCAACGGCCAGTGTCTGGTCGGAATTCAAGGTGGTATTCAGTGAAATGAAACCCAGCTTGCTGTTGAATGTATATTCCGAAGGCTGCAATTTACGCGCAAGTTCTACCTTTTCATAGTCAACACCCGAAACAAAATTCTGTGCCTGAAGGTAGTTGTTCACACCATTCAGGTTGCGGAGGCTGGCTGTGTCAAGTAATGATAACAGGTTATTCGAAGCATTATCAGGATATGTTTTACCGGGATATGCATATACCTGGCTGTTATAGATTCTGCTTGTTTCACTCAAATCCTGAAATGCTATGATATTGCGGTTTTCAGTAGTTGCAGCGCCCACATTGGTAACCCATACTTCAATTTTAGTGATGTTGATAGGTGTAGTAACGGTCGGCAGTTTTTTCAGGGCTTTGGTGTAATTGCCGCGGTAATAATGTCCGAGAAAAAAGTGCTTATTTTCTTCGTACTGATCTGCTTTTACGCTGAACTGGCTTGTTTGGGCGCCCCCTGAAACGGTAATATTTTCGGTCTTACTTTTTTGCTGAGAGAAAATCCCGGTAACGGTGGTTCTGCCGAATTTCAGTTTAGCCTTGATACCAAACAGCGCCTGACTGCCGGTAATAAGTGAACTGTTGAGGGGCAACGTAACATCACCTGCCTCTATAAGCTGAATAATCTCATCTTCCTTGCCTTCGTATTTGAGGTTCATTTTATTCTCAAAATCGAACGAAGCCTCGGTATTATAATTCACCCCAAACTGTATCTTGTCGCCAATTTTGGCGGTAACATTCATTTGTATCTTTTCCTCAAAATTGAAGTTGGTGTTACGACGTTGTTTTACGTCAAGAGCAGGATTGTCGGTACGTGTAGAGATTACACCAAAGATGAGTTCTGCAGAGCCTGACGGTCTGATATCAATGGTATTACTTCCAAAAATCCGGTCGAAGGCTTCGCCGCCAATCCGTATTTTGGGAATAAATCCGCCGTCGCCTTTGGTGAGTCTGTTTGCCTTTGTTTTTTCGCGCCAGTATTTTTGCATCATCTGATCCATGCTGTATTTCTGGTACTCTTCATAAGTCATGGTGGTCGATGGGCGAACTTCATTATTGCCCACTTTTGTGGTCAGCACATAGGTGTTGGTTTCAGGGTCGTATTCGTAGGTGGAGTTCAGATTCGACGGGTTATTCAGATACAATCCGCCATTTTGCTGAGGACTGTACGGGTCGCCCGTATTATCCTGAAAAGGGAAGGGTAAAATAGTGTCATCCGGATTGGTGTCCGGTGGTAAAACAGCTGAATGATATCCTCTGCTTCCTGCAGTGTTATCTACATTTCCTGATCCTGACAATGCCACGGCCACTACCAGCCCCGCTGCACCCAATCCCAGGATGTATTTTATAAATCGCTCCAATGCTCTTATCTTTATGTTCCGGCCCTAATTCCGACCCCTTATAATATTTTCAATGACATTTTGATGAGTCCTTCTACCGTAAGCGAAGGATCTTCGGTTTTAAGTATCTTCTCGACAGCTGATTCTGCCGCTTTCGCGGGAAAGCCAAGCATTTTCAATGCTGATAACGCTTCTTCGCGCTTTCTATTGTGTCCGGGCGACAAAATTTGTTTCGATGGCTGCCATTTACTGAACTTGTCGCGAAGGTCGATGATGATCTTTTGCGCAGTCTTTGTTCCAATGCCTTTTACCTTCTGAAACGTGTTTACATCGCCGTTTACAATGGCAGATATTACTTCGTCGGTTATTAATGATGATAAAATCAGTCTGGCAGTATTCGATCCAACGCCGCTTACAGAAATCAGGTTCACAAATAATTCGCGCTCGTCTTCCGTTGCAAATCCGTACATCACCATCCCTACAGGAGTCGTGGCTTCATTTTTAATTGCCAGATACGAAAGCAGCTTTTGCGGGGTGTTTATCTCGCCCAGTGCCGAATAGGTATTTACCGAAATATTCAGCATATAGCCGATACCGCCGCATTCTATGATTGCGTATGCAGGGTTTTTTTCGGTAAGTATACCTGTAACGTATGTTATCATTTATTAATGCTTGTTAACGATTAAAAAATCAGGAAACCTGTTTTACAGCCCATTCCAGCGCTTTTTCAAGCATTTCCTGTGGGGGCTCTTTGATAAAACCATAATCAACCATATGCTTAGCCATATCGCGTGCTGCCTGAATATCGGTGGCTGCTTTGTTAAACGCCTCTTCGGCTGTAAGTGTAATGCGTGCCACACCGTCTTTTATAGCCTGCATGGCAACGTCGGCGGCTTCCTGCGGAAATACCGATGCTTCATCCATGGTAGGTACAATATTTTCAGGGTCGATGCCGCGTTTTTCGGCATAATCGGCCAGTGAATGGGCTGCCGCAATGGCCATGGTATCCGTAATTTTTCTGGCACGAACCATCAGGGCGCCTTTTAATATTCCCGGGAAGCCGATGGAGTTATTCACCTGATTGGGGAAGTCGCCGCGTCCGGTTGCAACAATATAAGCACCAGCTTCTTTGGCGGCATACGGATATATCTCAGGAACGGGATTGGCACAGGCAAAAACAATTGATTTTTTCCCCATAGCAGCTACCCATTCTTTTTTGATAGTGTCAGGTCCCGGCGTACTCAGTGAAATAAGCACATCAGCACCTTTCATGGCTTCGTCCATGGTGTTCACCCTGTCGGGGTTGGTGCTTTCGCAGAGTTCCCATTTACGGTAAAAACGGGGATCTTTTTTAATATCGTCGCGTCCGGCGTGCAAAGCACCGCGGGTATCAAACAGCGTCATCTTTTCAGGATCGGCACCGTCGGTAATAAGCAGGCGTGCAATGGTAGTATTGGAAGCACCGGCTCCGTAAAGAACAATTTTTACATCACCAATCTTTTTGCCCACCAGCTTCAGAGCGTTGATAAGTCCGGCCAGGGTAACACATGCCGTTCCCTGTGCATCGTCGTGCCAAACGGGGATGTCGCACTCTTCGCGCAGCACATCAAGAACTTTATAACAGTTGGGTTGTGAAATATCTTCGAGGTTGACGGCACCAAAACTATGCTGTGCCATCTTCACAAACTGAATTATTTTTTCAGGATCATTTTCGCCTTTTTCGTTGCGGCTGTCAACACAAAGCGCCACAGCATCAAAGCCTCCGAGATATTTCATCAAAAAAGCTTTGCCTTCCATCACACCCAGTCCGCCCGGAGGCGTGCAATCGCCGTCGCCCAGTACGCGGGTTGAATCGCTTACAACGGCGACCAGATTGCCGCGGTTCGATAAGTCATACGATGTTTCGTTATTGTCGCGGATGTTTGTAGAAACCTTGGATACTCCCGGAGTGTACCATACGTTGAACCAGTTAAAGCCCGGTACCGGGGCTTTAGGAACTGTTTGTATCTTACCTTCATAAAACGCATGAGCTTCTTCCGAAAGTTTTTTCAGAAATAAAGTCTTTGCCTTTGCAATCTGTTCCGGGCTGAAGTTGTCCGGAAAAATGTTATTCAGATTATCAAGATTAAGATGTATTTTCTCCATATAGATATCGTTAGAAGATTTTAAAATTAAGGTGTAAAAATACAACTTTTCAATTAATCAATATTATATAATAGTATTGAAGTAGAAAAATCAGTAGAAAATATTTCGAAATTCTTTTTTTAGTGTTTTCAGATGCCACAGCTTACACAGGCAAAAAACAAGCAGGCAAAATCAAGGGAAGATTTTATAGATATCTTTTCGGTGGGCAATGATAATAAATCGGATGGTGTTTTTGTTAATTATTTCAAGACCGATGCGGTAATCGCCAATCCTGATTCTGTAAAAAGAGTTGAATCCGGTTAATTTTTTGATGACCGGCAGTTCTGTGAGAGACGATGCATTTTCAATTTGAAGGATAGCTCGTTTAAGCCTCAGAAGTAAACCCTTGTCATGAATATACCTTAATGACTTTTCAAAGGATCTGTCGAACTGAACCGTCATTTTTTATTCAATTTTTTCATGATAGATTCGCGCGTCACCAGTTCACCGGTCTTTGATTTATCTATCAGCAAACCTAAGGCAAGGTCTTCGTATTGCTCTTCCTTTATATTAATAACATTGGCACCCAACTTCCTGGCGAGCTCACGGAGAATTTTTGTATTTTGATTATCTGTTTTAATTACAATTGCGCTCATGATTGAAATTTTTACAAAGATACAGCATTTTCGTGCAGATTTCAATCTGAGATAGAAGGTTGATTAGATAGAATTTGACTAAAAAATCAGGAATCGTGGTTCACACCTTCAGTTACCAACAATCCGTATTTTAACTACTTTTGAAGGCAAACGCGAAATAAGTTAACAAATCAGAGTGATGAAAAAAATTGTGGTCCTTACAGGAGCCGGCGTCAGTGCCGAAAGTGGCATTAAGACATTTCGTGATGCCAACGGTTTGTGGGAAGAACACCGTGTAGAAGATGTTGCCACCTTTGATGCGTGGGTGAAAAATCAGGAGCTGGTGCTCGAATTTTACAATCAGCGGCGCAAACAGCTTGTAAACGTTGAACCCAATGCGGCACATTATGCTTTGGTGCGGCTTGAGCAAAAATATAACGTACATATCATCACACAAAATGTGGACGATTTGCACGAACGTGCCGGTTCCACAAAAATACTGCACTTGCATGGCGAACTGCTGAAATCAAGAAGCACGGTTGACGAAAGCCTCGTGTATGATATCGACGGATGGGAGCTGAAAACCGGTATGTTTTGCGAAAAAGGCTCTCAACTCAGACCTCATATCGTTTGGTTTGGAGAAGCTGTTCCCAACATTGTACCTGCCGCAGAAATTGTGCGTAATGCTGATATTGCCATTGTTATTGGAACATCAATGCAGGTATATCCTGCCGCCGGTCTGATTGAGTATGTGCATCATTCAAAACAAAAATATTACATCGACCCCAATGCCGGGCCAATCAATTATATCCGTAATCTTGAGGTAATTAAAAAAAATGCAGGCATTGGTGTACCTTTGCTTGTTGACAGACTTTTGAACGAAGCATAATATTAATATCTCCTGATTTTGCCTACGATTCTCAATATCTCCGAATTTCTTGACATGGGCGCCAACGGACCCGTTTTTGATGTGCGCTCTCCGGCTGAATATAAGAAAGGACATATTCCCGGAGCTATCAATGCGCCCATTTTTGATGATGCGGAACGGGCTTCCGTAGGCACAGCATACGTTAAGCAGGGTCGCGAACAGGCTGTTATCAAAGGGCTGGAGCTTATCGGAAGTAAAATGCATGTGTATGCCAAAAACATGTTGAGCACCTGTGCTGAAAAAACTGCGTTTATTTATTGCTGGCGTGGCGGCATGCGCAGCCGCAGCGTTGCGTTCTTACTGGAAATGGCAGGCTGCAAAGCATTTTTGCCTGAAGGCGGATATAAAAGTTATCGTAATTTATTGTTGCGTGAATTTGAAAAAGACTCGAATGTAGTTGTGCTTGGCGGCCTTACCGGAAGTGGAAAAACAGACTGTCTGCTCGAACTCGAACGGCTTGGCGGGCAGGTGCTCGACATCGAAGGTATTGCAAAGCATAAAGGCTCAGCATTCGGTCACATTGGACTTGAAGAGCAGCCGTCCACAGAGCATTTTCAGAATCTGCTTTTTGAGAAATGGCACACCTTTGACCTCACAAAACCAATTTTTCTTGAAGATGAAAATTCCGACCTGGGCAAAGTGAATTTGCCGGAGCCGCTGTTCGCGAAAATTCGGTCATCGAATATTATTATTTTGGAAATGCCCGTAAATATCAGAGTTCAGAAATTGGTAACAGAATATACAGGCACCGATGATGAACTTCTTACAGCGGCCGTGAAACGTCTGGAACGCCGCCTTGGGAGTGAAAATATGCAAAAAGCAGTAAGCGATATAGAGAACGGAAACTATCACGGAGCCTGTGAAATATTGCTCACCTATTATGATAAAGCGTATCTTAAAAGTGTTGATAACAGGGATAAACAGACGATTGTGAACATACATACCGATACTGCCGATGCGCGAACCAATGCTGAATTAATTTTAAAACAGTTAAAAGAACATCAATGGAACAGGACAAGATAAAACTCACGCAATTTAGTCCGGGTGCAGGTTGCGGATGTAAAATATCGCCGATGATTCTCGAAGAAATTATCAAAAAAGGCAATCGCGAAGTATTTGAAAAGTTGCTTGTCGGTCATGAAAGCAAAGACGATGCGGCGGTGTATGATTTGGGCAATGGAACAGCCGTGATAAGCACTACTGATTTTTTTATGCCCATTACCGATGATGCTTATGACTTTGGACGCATCGCATCTGCCAATGCTATCAGCGATGTGTATGCCATGGGAGGCATGCCTTTGATGGCAATCTCCATATTGGGCTGGCCATTAACAAAGCTGGAGCCATCATTGGCACATGAAGTTATTGAAGGAAGCCGCAGCATCTGCAGCTCTGCCGGTATTCCGCTCGCGGGCGGGCACAGCATCGATTCACTTGAGCCAATATTCGGGCTTGCGGTGACGGGGATTGTTGATATAAAAAATATAAAACGCAATAACACTGCTGAAGCCGGATGTTCGCTTTTTCTTACCAAACCGCTTGGTATCGGAATATTGTCGACAGCTCAAAAAAAAGGACTGCTTGCTGATGTGCATTCCGTTACTGCGCGTGACCTGATGATTCAGTTGAACACCGTGGGTTATGAGCTGGGCAAACTTGAATGTGTTAAAGCCATGACCGATGTTACCGGATTCGGATTACTCGGTCATTTGCTTGAAATGTGCGAAGGCAGCGGTCTGAACGCAGAAATTGATTACAACGCAATTCCAAAAATCAAGGGAATTGAATCATACATTGCGCAGGACTGTATTCCCGGAGGCACCAAACGGAATTTTAAAAGTTACGGTTCAAAAGTGTGTGAATTAAGCGAAACACAAAAAGCCATTCTGTGCGATCCGCAAACAAGCGGCGGTCTTTTGATAGCCGTAAGTCCGTGGGGCGAAGAAATATTTTTCCACACTATGCATGCTGCCGGCTACGAAGTTGAACCAATAGGCGCACTTACGCAGCGCAGTGACGATGGGCCGTTCATTCGAATACAATAATTTTATCAAACTGTAAGGTGTCGGTATATCAACTAAAAGTATAAATTTGCAGCACTTAATTTTACCGTGTAAACGGGGCGTTAGCTCAGATGGTAGAGCGCCGGGTTCGCAATCCGGAGATCAGGGGTTCGACCCCCCTACGCTCCACTCAGAAGGTTGAAGCATTTCAACCTTCTTTTTCACTTCTTACATCTACCAAGGGATTCCGCACTTTCTTGTTTAAGCTTTGAAAGCTTTTATTTCATTACTTTCGGCAATTTGTTTCACAATGGCTTCACAATAGAAACAAAACAAAATGCCTTATGAGCTACTCTTTTAAAATTTTCTTGCGTTCTGACTTTCTAAGAAAAGACGGACTAACCCCAATTTACTTACGAGTAATAATTGACCGTAAGAAAAAAGACCATTCACTGAATATGGCTATACCGGAAGGTTTATGGGACACAAAAAACAACAAGGTTAAAAAGTCACTTCGCTACAATTCGGAAGACCTTAACTCTGTCCTTTCAAAAACCCGGATGAAAGTTGAAAAAATTATGCTTGATTCAAAACTCGGCGACAAACGCCTGACAATGGCTGATTTTGACAGGCTGTATTCTCAAAAGTCAATTGATTATAGCTCCTTTTACGAATATGCGCTGGGGTTCATCGAACAGAACCGGCATAAATTCTCATCGGAAACATGCCGCACCTATACAAGCCAAGTGACGAAGCTGAAACGATTTCGGACAGAGTTACGGTTTGCCGATATGGATATTGATTTTCTCAGGCAGTACGATGTGTTTATGGTGAGTAAGCTGAACAATCAAACCAATACTCATTATAAAAGCATGGCCTTTATTAAAACTGTCTGGTTTCAGGCTATGCGTGACGGGATGGTATCTGAAAGTATTTTCAAGAACTTTCCATTGAAAAAGAAATTAGGCAACCGAAGTTTCCTTGACATGGAAGACCTCAAGTCGCTTGAGGCTTTGCTAATTGATGATATCAAGGGGTATCAACGGAATGTTCTCAGGTATTTTTTATTTGCCTGTTATACCGGATTACGCTTCCTCGATATAAAAAACCTAATGCATTCGCACCTTGTAGAAGGCGATATGCTGCAAATAGAAATGCACAAAACGAAAGATGTTGTTAGAGTTCCATTAATAGACAGGGCAAAAGGACTTATTGAACCCGGTTTTGAAAACCAACCTGTGTTCCATGTGGCCACCAATCAGATAACCAACCGCTACCTGAAAGAACTTATGGTGCTTGCAAAAATCAAAAAGTCTATTAGCTTTCACTGTGCTCGTCACACCTTCGCCACCTGCTCCATCGACCTCGGTATGCCACTGGAAGTCATCAGCAAGCTCTTAGGCCATAAAGACCTTAAAACAACACAGATTTATGCTAAGATACTGGACAGCGTTAAGGTTAAGGAGATGGGAAAGTGGAATTAACGTTACAGATTCCATAACGGTTTGCGTGCTTTTTTTAATTATGCACTGGGCGTTCATTGTTTCATAAATTTCTTTATCAAAATTTTCTTATCTGTCGTTACTTTTATTATATAAACCCCGCTTGATAAATTTGATATATCCATTGTGGTAGAATTTTCATTTGCATTTACGCATTTTATTAATTGTCCTTCAATATTTAAAATTTCAATTACTGCGGGATGAGAATTTTCTATTATTATATTATTTGATGTGGG
>JBAXND010000050.1 GCA_037133915.1 Bacteroidota bacterium | reverse complement strand
AATTTGTTGCGGTTTGCAAAATAATATTCTGTATTTTTATCGGACAATAGTGATTCCTTTTGAACAATATTTTTTCTGGCTTTAGATAGCTTTGCAAACCATCCCCGTGTTGTGTCGTTATCGTGAGTGCCGGTATAAACAACATTCTCCGCAGAAAAATTATCGGGATGAAAATTATTCTGCGGGTTCCCGTCAAAGGCAAAATGAAGCAACTTCATACCCGGCAGTTTCATTTTTTTCATGATGAGCGCTGCTTCTTCGGTCATAATGCCCAGGTCTTCGGCAATGAGGTTGAGCGGGCGGAGGTGTTTCTTTAACGCACTGAAGAACTCCATTCCCGGGCCTTTCAGCCACTTGCCGTTTTCTGCGGTCGTCTCACCGTAAGGAATGCTCCAGTATCTGGTAAAACCTATAAAATGGTCTATTCTTACATAATCAGTCTGTTCAAGCGACATACGTATGTTATCAATCCACCATTTATAATTTGTTTCCCGGTGTTTCTTCCAGTTGTACAACGGGTTTCCCCAGAGCTGCCCAGTGGGGCTGAAACCGTCGGGCGGAAATCCGGCTACGTGTTTTGGAAAGCCTTTGCCGTCAAGGTCAAACAATTCGCGGTGTGCCCACACATCAGCGCTGTCGTGCGCTACAAATATCGGGTTATCACCAATAATGGAAATGCTTTTTGAATTCGCGTATTTTTTCAATGCCATCCATTGTTCGCTGAACAGAAATTGCACAAAACGATGATAGCGAATCCTGAATTCCAAAACATTTTTGTAATAAGCCATAGCTGCCGGTTTCCGCATGCGAATATCTGCATGCCACGCTGTCCATGGCATCAATCCAAAATGCTCTTTCAGCGCCATGTACAACGCAAAATCATCGAGCCAGTAGGTGTTTTTAGCGCAAAATCTCTTGAAATATTTTTGGTCAATCGTCCCATTATTATCATTAAACTTTTTGAAAGCCTTTAGTAACAATGGTTGTATGAATTTTTCAGCATTTCTGAAATCAACCCGTGTTTGAGGATTTATTTTTGGATAACCGGCGTCCTTCAGTTCAATTAAACCCTGATCGGCTAATATTTCAGGCGATATAAATATCGGATTTCCAGCAAAGGCCGATAATGCCTGATAAGGAGAATCGCCGAAACCGGTAGGATACAGAGGAAGCACTTGCCATAACTTTTGCCCTGCCTGGGCAAGCATGTCGGCAAAGCGGTAAGCCTCTTTCCCCAATGTGCCTGTAGCGTAAGGCCCCGGAAGGGATGTCGGGTGCAATAGAATTCCGCTGCTTCGTGTCATGTGCATGATTTGCTTTGTTTTTGCTTTTTGCAAATTTACGATGAAAACTATGGCATCGAAAAAATTCTTACTTTCGCAGGGTAATGATATTTTTATGGATTTTCTTTACCAGATAGGACGTTACATAATGCTGATGGGGCGGGTATTTACCAAGCCCGAAAAAGGTTCTATTTTCAGAAAGCAGGTTGCTTTTGAAATAGACAGTCTTGGGATTGATTCTCTGGGTATCGTGGTTATCATCTCAATTTTTATGGGAGCAGTTGTTGCTATTCAAACAGCCTACAATATTGACAATCCGCTGGTCCCCGCATATACCGTGGGATTTACAACACGTCAGTCAATTGTACTTGAGTTTTCACCCACCATCATCAGTTTAATACTGGCCGGAAAAGTGGGCTCACGTATTGCCGGCGAAATAGGCACCATGCGCGTTACAGAACAAATAGATGCGCTCGAGATTATGGGCATAAACTCCGCTAATTACCTGATACTTCCCAAAGTTGTCGCAGCCCTGATTATTTTTCCTGTAATCATTTCAATCAGCATGTTTTTAGGCGTTTTTGGAGGTTATCTGGCATGTATCTTAAAAGAAGTCGTCACTTCTTACAACTACATCAACGGTATACAGTCGTTTTTTGTGCCTTATGAGGTGTTCTATGCCCTTGTAAAAACGGCCATATTTTCTGTTATCATTACTTCGGTTGCTGGTTTTTATGGGTATTATACGCATGGTGGTGCGCTTGAAGTAGGCCGCGCCAGCACCAAGGCGGTGGTTCAAAGCAGTATTCTTATCATACTGTTCAATTTGCTCATCACACAACTCATGCTCTGATGATAGAAGCGCGTAACATAATCAAATCATTTGCCGGAAGGGATATTCTTAAAGATGTTTCCGTTACGTTTGAGCGCGGCAAAACCAATTTGATTATCGGACGCAGCGGTTCAGGCAAAACGGTGCTTATGAAATGCTGTGTAGGGCTTTTTGAAGTCGATAAAGGCATGATTCTTTATGATGAACGGCCTTTCACAACCATGCACCTGAAGGAGCGCAAACTCATACGTCAGGAAATTGGAATGATGTTTCAGGGAGGTGCCCTCTTTGATTCCATGACGGTTGAAGAAAATGTAATGTTCCCTCTGAATATGTTCACCGAACAGGTAACGGAAGAAAAACGCGACCGCGTGAACTTTTGCCTGAAACGTGTTCAGCTGGAAAACGTGAATAAACTTTATCCCTCCGAATTATCGGGCGGCATGAAGAAACGTGTTGCCATTGCCCGCGCCATTTCCATGAACCCGCGCTATCTTTTTTGCGATGAGCCCAACAGCGGCCTCGACCCGGTTACATCCATAGTCATTGATAACCTCATCAGCGAGATAACGAAGGAATACCAAATTACAACGGTTATCAATACGCATGATATGAATTCAGTGATTGAAATCGGCGACAAGATAGCCTTCATATATCAGGGACAATTATGGTGGGAAGGTGATAAAAATGACATTCTGCATACCGATAATCGCGAAATCAATGATTTTGTTTATGCCACCGAGCTTACGCGCAGGTTGAAAAAATAGTATAATTCATCAGCAGTGCCATGAACTATCTTGATATCATTATCATCATTCCGGTAATACTTTTTGCTTTTCTCGGCTTTCGCAAAGGACTTATTGTTGAGCTGGCAACCCTGGTGGCACTTGTATGCGGCATTTTTGCCGCTATTTATCTGAGCAGCTATGTTTCGGGTATTCTTGTGAACTCTTTTGGGATGAATGAACGTTACGTGCAGGTGGCTTCATTCGTCATCATATTTATCGGCGTAATTATTTTGGTTCGCCTGCTGGCAAAAATCATTGAAAAGGGGGTGAATATGGCGGCACTGGGAATCGTGAACAAGATACTGGGCAGTGTTTTCAGTATGTGCAAAATCGTGTTCATCCTGAGTTTGCTGATCTGGGTATTCAACAAAGTGGACATCAATCAAACCATGATTACGCGCGAAAAGCGCGACAATTCGCTCTTATATAAACCGGTTGGCGCCGTAGCTCCGCTCATTATTCCCAAAGTTAAAGAAGAAGTGGAGCGATTGAAAACGCAGCAAATGCCGGTTGCACCTGCTCCCCGACCGAAATAAATTTCACACTGTTAATCTTCCAAAATCGCCTTCACTCCCGGAAGTTCACGTCCTTCAATATATTCGAGCATGGCGCCGCCGCCCGTTGAAACGTAACTGATTTGGTCGGCAAGGTTATACTGATTGATGGCCGCAACCGAGTCGCCACCACCAACCAGCGAAAACGAACCGCTGATGGTTGCACTGGCAACAGCAATGGCCATGGCTTTGGTGCCCTGTTTGAATTTTGGAAGTTCAAACACACCCATAGGCCCGTTCCACAAAATAGTTTGTGATTTGTTGATGATTTCGGCAAAACGACGGCACGATTTTTTACCGATATCAAGCCCCATCCAGTTATCTTTTATTTTATCGGCAGCGCTGTCTTTTATGTTCGCTTCATCCGAAAACCCGTCGGCAATAATAACATCGGTGGGGATATACAGGTTTACCCCGCGAAGCATCATTTCCTGCACCATATCCTTCACAGGCTGCAGCCAATCGTCTTCAACCAGCGAATTGCCCACCTTGCCCCCAAATGACTTGATAAACGTAAATGCCATACCGCCGCCAATAATAATGTTGTCAACCTTGCTGACCAGATTGGTGATGATAGACATCTTTGTTGAAACCTTGGCTCCGCCTATGATAGCCGTAAACGGAGGTTTGGCATCGTATAAAATGGAATTGAGGTTATTCAGTTCGTTGGCAAGCAGCTTCCCGAAATATTTTGCTCCGGGGAAAAAGCGCGGCAATACCGCCGTCGACATGTGTGCACGGTGCGATGTGGCAAAAGCATCGTTCACGTAAGCATCACCTATCTTGGATAATTCGCGTGCAAAATCTTCGTCCGCTTTTTCTTCTTCAGGATAAAAACGCAGGTTTTCAAGCATTACCACATCGCCGGGCTTCAGCTGTGAGCATACATCAATGGTTTTTTGCCCGAACAGGTCGCGGGTAAAAATGATATTTCTGTTGAGTAGTTTCGAAAGTCGTGGTACAATGGGTGTAAGCGAATAATCCTGTTCAAATCCGCCCTTGGGCCGACCTAAATGCGACATCAATATCACAGAACCGCCGTCATTCAAAATTTTCTGAATGGTAGGTACCGATTCGCGGATGCGTGTATCGTCGGTAATCTGGCGGTTGTGGTCGAGCGGAACATTAAAATCTACACGGATCAGGACACGCTTATTCTTAAAATTCACATTGTCGATGGTTCGGTCAGAGACTTTTATATTCATAGGGACGGTTTTTTATATAGGGTAAAAATAGAAAAAATACATTTCGATTTGATTAACAGAATCTTTGTTTGTCAGAAATTAATTAACAAACACGATATTATTGTTATGATTTTTTGCAAGCCGTTGATATTTAATAAATTAAAGATATGCTTCTGTGACCGGATAAAGTGTCGGGATTTTGTATCTTTGCGCCCGATAGTAAAAAGCTGACCATGAAAAAACTTATTTTACCCATTTTGATGCTGCTGCCTTTCATATTAAAAGCGCAGGACGAAAGTAAATTCGGAATTCATTTTTCAGGGTATGTGAAAAATGATGTTTTTGTTGATACCCGCGAAACAGAATCGTTGCGCGAAGGTCATTTTTATTTGTATCCGCTGAACATTAAAAATGATAAAGCAGGCGAAGATGTGAATGCGAAAATGAATTTTAATATACTCTCCATACAAACCCGTGTGAGCGGCGCCATTACCGGTCCCGATGCGTTCGGAGCCAAAACCTCCGGTCTGATTGAAGGCGAATTTTTTGGGACTCAAGACGCCAATACCAACGGTTTCCGTTTGCGTCATGCTTATGTAAAACTCAATTGGAAGACAACAGAATTGTTAATGGGTCAGACATGGCATGTTTTCATGAATCCAGAATGTTACCCGGAAGTTATTAATGTGAATACAGGCGCGCCCTATCAGCCGTTTGCACGCAACCCGCAAGTAAGGCTTACCCAATCATTGGGCAAATTTAAAATTGCGCTTGCCGCGATGTCGCAACGCGATTTTACAAGCCCCGGCGGATCGCTTTCGCTGCGAAATTCAGCCATCCCCGAAGCCGCCCTGAGGATTCAGTACGGTACAAAAAATGATGCCAACGGAAGCGAATTTCTCATAGGCCTTGCCGGCGAATACAAATCACTTACGCCGCGCCTTGTCAGCGACAGCAATTATAAAACTTCGGAAACGGTGAACAGTCTGGCTTCTGAATTTTTCATCAAATACAAAACGAAACCGCTTACTGTTAAAGCGGCGGCTGTTTATGGCCAAAACCTTTACGATCTCAGCATGATTGGCGGCTATGCAATCAAGTATACTACGGATACGGCAATCCTGAAAAAAGACCTCCGCAGTTACACACCGCTCAATACACTTGCAGCATGGGTTGAATTAATGACCAACGGTAGTAAGATTCAGTTCGGTTTGTTTGGCGGGTATTCAAAAAATATGGGCTCACTGCAAAATATCCAGAACTGGACATCCGAATCATCTTATTTTGGACGTGGCAGGAATCTGGCTTATGTTTACCGCGTTTCGCCGCGAGTTGTGTTTATTTCGGGCAAGACCCGCTTTGCGCTTGAAGGTGATTACACTTCAGCGGCCTATGGAAATAAAATCAACAGTTTGGGTGAGGTAAGCGATATCAAAGCTGTATCAAATATACGCCTGCTGTTTGCCGCGTATTATTTTTTCTGATTAGCGTTTATCAGCTCCTGAACTTTATTGTATAAATCTTCGCCCCGAAGATTCTTAGCAACTATTTTCCCTTCTCTGTCCAGTAAAAAGGTGGCTGGAATGGATTGTACAGAATACGTTTTTGCGGCTTCGGAATTCCAGTATTTTAAATCGCTGACATGTGTCCAGGTGAGTTTATCTGCTTTAATTGCCGATACCCATGCGGGCTTTGCTTTATCCAGCGATACGCTGAATATTTCAAAACCTTTAGAGTGAAATGCTGCATATAATTTAACCATGTTTGGGTTTTCTTTGCGGCACGGTCCGCACCAAGATGCCCAAAAGTCAATTACTACTATATTGCCTCGTAAAGAGCTGAGCGCAATCATTTTTCCATTGGTATCGGGTTGATTGATTTCGGGTGCCACGGCGCCGATAAACAAAAGACCTGTTGATTGTATTTTATCATGCAGGCTGCTTACAAAAATGTTATCCGGATATTTGGCAAAAAGTGCGGCATCTACTTTTTTATAGGCATCATAATTTTCGTCGACAGGCAGCCTGTCGGTAAGGAATAGAATGGCAAGCGATGAAGGGTTATTTGCCATAAAATCAAGAATAAACTGAGCCTGTTTCGTCTCAAGTGCCTTATATTGAACATTCAGCACTTTAAGTAAGGAGTCAATTTTTGGCGAACCAATGTTCATCTGGTAAACATTATTCAGGCTGTCCATCTGGGTTTTAAATCGGTTCAGCTGACGTTCATTCTGGCGTACAACTTCAGTAATCGGCGACCCTTTGATAACAATGCTTGATGCAAGGTCGGTGCCATCGGCTGTAATTTTTATTTTTTCGCCGGGCTGCAGCACCATCATTATAGAATTATTTTGATCTAATTGCAGTTTGAAAAAATCAGTTTTTACAATGGTGGCTAGCAATGTAAATTTTCCTGTTGTATCTATTTGCTGCTGTGTCAGTATAGTATTCTGTTGTCCCATCTGGTAAAGGCTGGCGCTATTAAACCGATTATTTTTAATCACCACATCGATGGTAACATTGGGAGCAACGGTTTGTGCAATAGCTGTGACCGATATCGACAGCAGCATGAAAATCACGAATATCCGACAGATTGTTTTCATTGTGTAATGGTCTTTATTATTGTTGGAAAACTGCAGCTTTAATAACAGAACAGCCGGAAAAGATACTGTCCGGCTGTTCTGGTTTGTGTAACAAGTTTGTTTCGCCTAACCTTCTATAACGTTTACGTTCGAGGCTTGAGGTCCTTTATCAGCGACCGTAATCTCGTATGAAACGGCTTGACCTTCTTCGAGCGTTTTAAATCCTTGTCTCATGATCTGTGAGTAGTGAACAAACACATCACTTCCGTCTTCTCCGGTGATAAAACCAAATCCTTTAGTTTTATTGAACCATTTGACTTTTCCTTTGAGCATTAAACGAATCCTCCAATTTTAAAAATTAATGAATGAATAGAATCAGAAATAAAAACAATGCTATTTCTGAATATTTTAAGTGATAAACTAGTTTAGGTTAAGCTCTTTTTTAACCAGTGGCATAATGTCTTCAGTAGGGTCGCTGTATAGAAGCACGCCGAGTCCAGCATCGAAGATGTAAGTATAGGCATTGTCTTTGGCAACTTTTTCAATCGCTGCTTTGGCTTTGTCGATAATCGGTTTCAGAAGTTCGTTTTGTTTCTTCTCTAAGTCCGTCTGAGCCGATTCCTGAAAGGTTTGAATACGTTCCTGAATATCCTGAAGCTCTTTTTGTTTGGTTGATTTAATCAGTTCAGTCATTTTGCCTTCACTGGCCTGATAATCTGCATATTTGGCTTCGAGCTCGCTCTGCATACCCTTTAACTGGGCGTCCAGATCTTTGGCATAATCCTGAAGTTTAGCCTGAGCAGAATCCCGTCCGGGCATAAGTTTAAGTAATTCATTCGAATCAATATGTCCGAATTTCTGTTTTTTCTGGGCAAAAGAAGTTGCCGTTAATGAAAGAAAAGAGATAATTAAAATTAAACTAAGATAACGTTTCATTTTCTGTAAGTTAGATTATTATCAATGATTAAACGAGCACAAATATAATAAAAATCCGAACAAAAGACCTGAGGCTATTCTTTGTCAGGGTTGTCTGTTTTGTTGTTTTTATCGTCTTTGTCGTTGCCGGTTTTTATAGCACCCGGTTTGTATCCAAGCTTTGAAAGCACTTCGTCGCTTTTATCATATTTTGCGTTGGCATAAAGCATGCTTGTGTTTCCTGTCTTATCAAGAATAAAAGCATAGCCTTGAGCATTGGCAAGATCTTCAACGGCGTCATACACTTTGTCCTGAATCGGTTTTATTATTTCCTGACGTTTTTTAAACAAGTCACCGTCTTTGCCGAAGCGTTTTTTTTGCAAATCTTTGGCTTCTTTTTCTTTCTGGATTATTTCATCCTTTTTTTTCTGTTTCATATCCTCGGGCAGCAAAACCGATTGGGCTTCAAAGTCTTTGTAGAGTTTATCTACGGCGGCAAATTTTCCTTCAATTTCTTTTTGCCATTCAAGCGAAAGCTTGTCAAGTTGATCCTGTGCGTCTCTGTATTCAGAGATATTCTCAAGGATATATTCGGTATCAACAAATGCGAATTTTTGTGCAAAGCTGAACGCGGTAGCAGCAAATATCAGCAGGCCGGTTACAATAATTTTTTTCATGTTGGTGTCCTCCGAAATATTTTAAATTACTAATCTATTGATTGATTAATTGAAAAATGGAACTGACTCTTGTTAGCACCGTCCATACCCGGTATTTTATCAAATCCATAACCCCAGTCAAGCCCTAATACTCCGAACATCGGGAGGAAAATTCTGACTCCCACTCCGGCCGAACGTTTTACATCAAACGGTCCAAAATCTTTGAAGCGTTCCCACGAGTTCCCTGCTTCAGCAAAACCAAGCAGGTAAACCGTTGCCATAGGGTTCAATGAAATCGGATATCTCAGTTCCAGCGTATATTTGTTGTAGATTGTCCCGCCAACGTAACCTTCATTGTTGCGCGGTGTAACTGAATTATTGCTGTAACCGCGGAGTCCAATGAGTTCTCGTCCGTCGAGGGCAAATCCCGAGAGACCGTCTCCTCCTAAATAAAATCGTTCAAAGGGCGCAATACCAAGGCTTCTGTTATATAAGCCTAAAAAGCCAAATTTGGTTCGGGCATTCAATACCAAATTTCCTGCCAGTTTTGTAAACCAGGAGGTGTTGAACTTCCATTTGTGATATT
Source organism: Bacteroidota bacterium (assembly GCA_037133915.1). Classification (NCBI taxonomy): domain Bacteria; kingdom Pseudomonadati; phylum Bacteroidota; species Bacteroidota bacterium. The sequence continues at coordinate 22,212 of JBAXND010000050.1, read as the reverse complement.
CTATCCATTCATATTTTTTAGAATCGGATAATGTGTTATAGTCTTTTGATGAGAAAAGAGAGTACGGAGGTGTGGCCGATACAGAAACCATTACTTCAGAGCCGGAGCGCGGATAGATAGGCGCATCAATAGAGTTTCTCGAGAGCGTCAGCGTATAATTCAGGTTATTGGATGTGCCGTTGCTAAAATTAAATGTTGAATAATAATTCTGCAACTTGTAATTCCGATAATTGATTTCATGGTAAAGCGTGAAATAATCATCGGGCCATGTAAGTCTTTTACCCAAACCTACCGATGCGCCCCAGATATTGATGCTTTGCCTGCTGGCATCACTTGCTTTCAATCCGTTCGACTGAACTGAATAATAAACTGATATGCTGAACGCGTTCGGTTTTTTACCACCTAACCAGGGCTCGGTAAAGGATGCGTTGTATGCCTGATAATACGCGCCGTTTGATTGTGCTCTCACACTGAGCTTTTGTCCGTCGCCCGACGGCAACGGCTGCCATGCCGCCTTCTTGAAAAAATTACGCGTTGAAAAGTTATTGAATGAAACACCCAGAGTACCAATGATTCGTCCCATTCCCCAGCCTCCTGATAATTCAAGCTGATCCGATGAGGTTTCCTGAACCGCATATTCTATGTCAACAGTTCCGTCAATTGGATTGGGCTGAATATCGGGTTGTATTTTTTCTGCATCAAAATATTTCAATTGTGCCAGTTCCCGGGTTGTACGAATAATGTCGGCACGGCTGAATAATTGACCGGGCTTGGACCGTATTTCCCTGATGATGACATGGTCATTTGTTTTCGTATTTCCTCTTACGGAGACCTTGTTGATATAGGCCTGTTTTCCTTCAATGATGCGCACTTCGATGTCAATCGAATCGCCTGTTATAGCAACTTCAACCGGTGTTGCCTGAAAAAAGAGATAGCCGTCGTCCATGTAAAGTGAACTGACATCAACGCCGGCTGGATTATAATTTAAATTGGCCTCAAGGACCTTCAGGTTGTAGATATCGCCTTTGCTGATTTTCAGTATGGAATTCAGCTCGGAGGCCGTATACTTGGTGTTGCCTATCCAGTCAACTTTTCTGAAATAGTATCGTTTTCCTTCCTGAAGGTTTAAGTTTATATCAATGAAACGGTCATCTTTTTTTATGATAGTATCAGAAATAATTTTCGCATCCCTGAAGCCGAGTTCATTGTATTTTTCAATCAGACTCGCTTTGTCTTTTGTATATTCTTCTTCCGAAAACTTCGCGCCTTTGAGCAGGCGAAGCACGACTTTGTCTTCAAAGTGTTTGGCTGCTGCACGTAAAAAATCGGTGCTGTCATACTTATAGTAGTCGCGAAGTGATGTATAAAGAAATTTCGGGAGCCCTTCAAGCGGCTCAAAAACACTGCTTTCTTTGGTCTTTTTCAGTTTGTGTTTTATCTTCACTGAACTTAAAAAATCATTACCCGTGATGTTTATTTTTCTGATTTTTACACGTGAATGTTTGTTCACGTCAATCATAAGTTTCGAGCCGTAACGATTTCCGGTAGAGTCAATTTTCTCTATTAATTTTACGTCACAATTTAAAAATCCTTTATCGACAAAGTAATTTTGAACAATGGTTTTTGAACGCAATAAAACATTGTCATTAACAACATCGCCTTTGGCAAGGTTAAGTTTTTCTCTCAGGTTGTCAACATCACCTTTTTTTATATTGCTTGAAAACAGCGGTGCTTCCTGCAATCTCGGATGTTCTTTAAGATTAAATTCAAGAGATATTTCGGTCTCGGTAATTTCAGTCGCATATACTTTTATATCGTCAAAAAGTCCCTGTTTCCAAAGGTTTGAGATGGCTTTCGATATTTTTTCTCCGGGGACCTGAATGGTTTCACCTTCATACAATCCGGTAAGCAGCAAACAGATATTCATGTCTGTATGACGCGCACCGGTGAAAATGATTTTCTTGATTTTATAGTCTCGGGGTGTGGAATAATCGATTCCTTCAACGTTCACCTGTGCTTTTAAAGCCGGGCAAAGCAGTATTAGGAATAAGAATAGACTTCGTTTGATAATCATCTTGCTGATGGGTTATGAAAGTTGTTCACTGATGAGACCGAACCTGCGTTCGCGTTTCTGATAACTGGCAATTGCCTTATGCAGGTCTTTTTTTCTGAAATCGGGCCAGAGCGTTGATGTAAAATAAAGCTCGGCGTAAGCGATCTGCCACAGCAAAAAGTTACTGATACGGTATTCTCCACTTGTTCTTATAAGTAATTCAGGGTCGGGGATGTTTTTGGTGGTAAGCATAGATGAAATAAGCCCGGCATCAATTTTTTCCGGTTCAATTTGCTTCTTCTCCACCATTGTTGCAATCTGTTTCATGGCATTGGTAATTTCCCATTTACTGCTGTAGCTCAGCGCAAGCACCAGACACAGCCCTGTATTGGATGACGTATTATCTATGGCCTCCATAAGCTCAGCATAACAGTCTTTATGCAGTGAACTTATATCACCAATGGCAAGCAAACGAATATTATTGGTGTTTAGTGTCTTTGTCTCAAGGTTTATGGTTTTCACCAGTAATCCCATAAGAGCATCAACTTCTTCTTTTGGGCGATTCCAGTTTTCCGTTGAGAAGGCATATAGCGTCAGGTACTTGATTCCCAGTTCGGCAGCGGCTTCAACGGTTTCCCTAACGGCCTTCACACCCCCTTCATGACCAAAAATCCGGTGTTGCCCCCGTTTTTTAGCCCAGCGACCATTACCATCCATTATTATTGCAACGTGCTGTGGTAAATTCCCCGGATCAATAAGTTCTTTCATTCAAATATTCCTGATGATAAACAGAATAAATTAGTCACTGCTATATTTGTTCTTGATCTTGGGATGTTCTTTGTACGCCGCACAATGTGCATTTTTACCCTTAATCTTGTATGTAACAAATATTCCTGCAAAGGAATACCAGTCTTTCGTGTGTGAGTTGCCCCGCTGTAATCCGGTATTATTTACTACCTGACCGGGTTCCTTAACTGTTCTGTCAGACAATGCTGCGGCTATGGGTCCGCTTTCAGCCTCAATAATTACCGGGTCGGGATATACCGTACTTACATCGTCAAGGTAATCAGTAAAGGTTTTCCTCATGCCCCATTCTAAACCAATACAGAATTTTTTGAGAAGACTGTATTTAATCCCAACGCCGAACGGGATACCTATCTGTGTGAGCGAATATGGCTTATTGCCATTAGAAACAGTGGTTCCCTGTCCTTCAGTACCCATGGGTTGAAGAGAGTACCATTTGCCTTCATAGTTTGCCTTAGGGCTAAAATTAAAAACAGAAGCACCGGTAAAAATATAGGGCGAAATAAAAAAGCGGTCGTGACCGGTGATATAGGGCAGAAAATTCAATTCTATTTGTGCCGAAATATCTACAATATGCGATTTGAAACTCAAATTACGTGTGGGGTTGGCTCCTGATCTAGAATCGCTTCCCTGCAGGGTGCCGTAAATTCCGTTAAATTTAAACGACCACCGCGGTGTGAGGTTGTAGCGATAGATGGCGCCAAACGCGGGCTCTGACAAAAAAAACTGTTTAGAAGGGTTCAGATCACCGAGATAATAGGATAATCCGCCAAAAACACCGGCTTCGGAGCGAGTGAACTGCCCTTTTGCTGAGAGAACGATAAGCAACCCTGCAACAAAAGAAATTATTCTGTTCATTTTTTGTTTTCTAGAACGTAAGCTTCGGAATGAATCCTTTGTTCAGCGTATAATACACTGTAATCAGACCTAACACATACGTATCGTTTTGTGTGGGGTCGCCTCGCTGCTGGCTTGGTTGGGTACTGCCCCACATCGGGTCACCAACAACATTCGATGGCGACGGGTTCGCAATATCAGCAGCATAAACACCCCTGTTGAGTCTTAACGCTTCTGCATCAAAATATGTTGTGCTTACATCATCTAAATAATCTGTAAAAGTCCAACGCATTCCGTATTCAACGCCGATTGCCCAATTCTTGTCTATATCAAAGCGCACTCCTAATCCATAGGGAAGTACTACCTGATATAATGAATATTTTGTTCGTGTAGGGACAAGACCTTGTCCTTCTGTGCCAAGCGGTTGCAAATCCCACCATCTGTCTTTATACTTTGTTTCGGGATTAAAATAAATCCCGCCAACACCGGCAAAAATATACGGTGAAAAACTAAAACTCTTTGAACCCTTCAGCCCCGGTCTTTTGTATTTATGACCTTTTGCACCAAAGTTCAGATAGTACTCAACCATACATGATAATTCATAAATCGGGGTTCTGAAGTTTAAATTTCTGTTCTGCCTGAACAGCTCTTTGGTATATTTATCGTTGCCACCAATCCATGCGTAGTTAAACATCCCTCTGAGTGCAAAATTGTTTGAAAGTAAATATCTGTATCCAATATGGAAATCAGGTCTTGTTGACGGCATGTCCATATCCCTAAGACTTACAGTACCGCTTCCGATGCGGTTTGATCCACCTAATTCGCCAAGAAAATTGGAGGCACCCATACCAAACATAATTTGATTGCGGTCTTTTTTCCAACTTTTATTTCCGTAATGTTTTTTATACTGGGCATTTGCCATACCCGTAATAAGTAACATGGAGATTAGTAATACTATAGCTTTTTTCATAATTATTGATTTGCTCAGAATCTACAAAAATATAAAAAAAATCTAAAAATACTTCCTTTTTGTTAATTTCTTTTGTCCTGACCCCACATCAGCTTATCTCTCAGTGTCGTAAAAAAGTTTTTCCCATCAATCTGCACCAAATTAATGTTAAAAACTTCCTTCCTGATTATCAGCTTTGTATCTGTTGAGGCCGTTGCCATTCTCGAATCGAGTGATACGGAATATTGCTGGTTTCTGGCATCCACAGTTATTTCAATAACCGCATTATCAGGCAGAACGAGCGGACGAACCGTCAGGTTATGTATGGAAATAGGAGTGATGATTATATTTTTAGAATCGGGCGTAATAATAGGACCACCACAACTTAATGAGTAAGCTGTTGATCCGGTGGGCGTTGCAACTATCAGGCCATCAGCCCAGTAATTATTCAGAAACGCTCCGTTGGCGCTTACGCTGATACTGATCATTGAGTCCGGGTTCACCTTCGACACTGTAAGTTCATTCAACGCAAAATCGATATCATGAAACAGGGGTTCATCAGAAACCAGCTTGAGCAAACTCCGGCTTTCCAGAGAATATTTATTTTTTAACAGACAATCAATGGCCCATTCTGTTTCATCGCGGCCAATACTTGATAAAAATCCCAGACGACCGGTGTTGAACCCCAGTACAGGTATACCCGAATCGCGCACCAGCGAAAGGGTATGAAGAAGCGTGCCGTCACCTCCAATGCTGAATAGGAAATCAACATTGTTTCTTATTTCAGCCGCATCAGAAAACGTTGCCGGAGACTCAAGGTCTATTGCATCCGATTTGTAGAAATCATAAAATGGCTTGTAAATGGTGTATTCAATTCCTGAGGCAGAAAGGACACCGAGCAGACGCTTTAAAAAAACCTTTTGTTCGTCAGGAAAGGTCTTGCCAAATATTGCAATTCTCATTAAACAGAGTTTTAAACGTTCAGGTAGCTCATCAGAGAGTCGAAACGGTCTTTAAGTCCGTTCATGTAATTACTCTCATTAAAAGACGCAAGTACAATGTAATTATACCTGTAAAAGGTCTGAAGCACAGGATAAATATCCATTTTATTGAGCTTCAGCGTAACTTCTATCTTAGTTGAATCGGCGTGAGTGGTAACAAAGCTGTTTAATATTTTAGCATCGTTTCCTTCAACAATGGTCGAAATCTCTGTCATTGAAAAATCAATTTCATTCAATTCAAGAACAATGATGCCACCGGGATTCTGGATGCCTGAACTCAGTGCGAATTTTTGAATAAGTAACGGAAGTATAATTACTCCGAGGTAACCATCGGCTTTATCTACAACAGGTAATAATGTCAGCTTTTGTTCTGAAAAAATATTAATAACATCATACATGTGCCCGTACTGGTCAATGCTTGACTGATTCAGCGACAGGGTGTGATTGCCTATTACATCATTCAGATGATTGTGGCTGTATAAATCTTCTTCGGAAATGAGCCCTAAAAGATCCACGTTGTTTACAATCGGCAAATGAGAAACCTTATATTCCTCCATCATCTTCAGCCCTGTAGCGCCGGTATCCGAAGTCTTCAGCGGGACAATCCCTTCATATATCAGGTCTTTTGCAAGCATCGCTTATTATTCCTCCGGTTTAGAAACTATTAATCCTGTGGATTAGTATTGCAAACATAATATTTTTTTAGCTTTGCGCAACTTTCTACACCCTCTCAAAAATTATGCAAATGGTACATCTGAGCGTAAATATTAATAAAATTGCTCTTATCAGGAATGCCCGCGGGGCCAACCTTCCCGACATTAACAGGATTGCAATTGATTGCGAACGTTATGGTGCACAGGGTATAACAGTACATCCACGACCTGATCAGCGGCACATTCGCTTTGACGACCTGGATAGCCTGAAAAAGATACTGACAACAGAATTCAATATTGAAGGGTATCCCTCGCGTCAGTTCATTGACCTTGTTTGTGCCGTGAAACCGGCTCAGGTAACGCTGGTCCCGGATCCACCGGATGCTCTGACTTCCAGCGCCGGCTGGGATACGGTGAAACATCAGCGTTTTTTATGCGATGTAATTTCCGAATTTCAAAAAAACGATATTCGCACATCCATATTTATTGATCCTGACAGCGCGATGATTGAGCAGGCTGCCGCAACAGGCACCAACAGGGTGGAGCTCTATACCGAAAGTTATGCCCGACAGTATCAAAAGAATAGGGAAGAGGCAATCAGTCCCTATATAATTGCTGCCAAAACCGCCGTAAATTCAGGACTCGGATTAAATGCCGGTCATGATTTGAATCTCGACAATCTTGCATTTTTTAATAAAAACATTCCCGGATTACTCGAAGTTTCAATTGGTCACGCTCTGGTGTGCGACGCCCTTTACTTTGGATTGCAAAACACGATTGGAATGTATCTTCAGCAACTAAGATAAAAACTGAAATAACATTGGAATTATTTTGCCGAATCAGCGGGAACGGACCGCCACTCATTATTCTTCATGGCCTGCTTGGGATGTCTGATAACTGGCATTCATTGGCAACGGATTTATCTCAGCATTATACGGTCTATATTCCCGATCTTAGAAATCACGGACAATCGCCGCACAGTGCACAGTTTGATTATGAGTATATGCTGAACGATCTGGTTGATATCATCGATAAAAATGAAATCACGAAACCGTTTATAATCGGTCATTCAATGGGCGGCAAGCTGGCAATGCTTTTTGCATTAAGGTTTCCCGGAATTACGGAGAGGCTTGTTGTTGTTGATATCCATCCGGGAAAATACCGCGCCGATGTTTCAATGCTGCACATGATTGAAACGATGCGTTCAATGAATCTTTCCGATTTTAATTCATTTGCTGACGCAGAACAATTCCTTTTATCGCATGTTTCAAATCCGGTTCTGGTTCAGTTGATACTTAAGAATATCCGTCGTGACGAAAATAAAAAACTAATCTGGAAACCGGACATTCATTCAATTTATAAAAACCTCAGCGCGATTACTGAAGCTGTTGGAAACGAATTAAGCAGCGATGTTCCTGCTTTATTTATCCGTGGAAGTAAGTCGGCCTATATCACTACTTCAGACCACACCACCCTGTTAATGAAATTTCCTGCCGCAGTTATTCAAACGATTGAAGATGCAGGTCACTGGGTACATGCCGATAAACCTGCCGAATTTCTTGCTGCAGTAAAATACTTTCTTAAAAAATAAGGTCTATTTCTTTTTCCCGGGAATATCTTTCCAGCGCATTGTTTTAACCATATGATCCATATCCTGTTTTACAAAATCGAGAACAGGACCCAGAGAATCGTTGTTGGGAACGATGTTAAAGTATAACGCAGCCCGCAAGTAGTGTGCCGTGCTGTCGGTAAGGCAGAACTGATAAGGAGAAGCCACACCATTGCCTTTAATGTCATAAATAATGCCATACATTCTGGTGCTGTCAACACTTACAGGTATTGGTTCAATATCATCGGCTTTTGGAATATGCTTGTTTACAAAGTTACGGGCATCTTCAAAATACTCGTAAAGATTATTTTTAACCGGCTTATAACTTAAATATATGGTGGCATGAAATTTAGGGAATTCAATATTTATCCAGAATGGTTCTGCCTTTTTTTCGCGGTCTATTATAATATTTGAGTAAACGGGGTATTCGAATGAATAAGGAAATGTTGTGTCAAATTTCTGATATTTTTTTTCAGGGAGTGCTATGCGGTAGAACCCACGCGGCTTGGGAGTGTAAGTATTTTCGCCACAGGAAACGAATAAAAATGAGACAACAAATAGCGTAAGAAGTATTCCGGGTGTTTTATTCTTCATCCTGATTATCAAGATTAGGTTCAAAAGTAACTTTAACCTGCTTTATGCGACGGCTGTCAACAGACTCTATCACAAAAGTAATATTTTTATAATGTAAGGTCTCATTTCTTGCAGGTATGCGTCCCGTAATTTCAAGGATAAGACCCGCCAATGATTCGGAGTCGTGTTTTACATCATCAAAAAGTTCGTCGTCCCAGTCGGTAATCTTGAAAAAATCGTTCAGCGAAGTTTTAGCTTCAAAAATGAACGTATTCTCATCAATGCGTGTGTAAGGAAAGAGTTCGCTGTCATCATCATATTCGTCTTTGATGTCACCCACAATTTCCTCGATGATGTCTTCCATGGTTACAATACCTGATGTGCCGCCATATTCATCCACCACAATTGCCAGATGAATTTTTTTCTTCTGAAATTCGGTCAGCAGATCGTTTATTTTTTTATTCTCCGGAATGAACATCGCAGGGCGAATCAGCTTCTGCCATTCAAAATCTGAGCCTTTGTCAAGATGCCCGAGTAAATCTTTTACATAAAGAATCCCGAGTACTGAGTCAAATGTTTCGGCAAATACAGGGATGCGTGAAAAGCCCGATTCAACAACAAGTTCAAGAAGTTTGTCAAACGACGTTTCATGATCAACGGCAGTAACATCAACCCGCGAACGCATCACTTCGGACACTTCTGTATCTCCAATTTTAACGATACCTTTAAGTATTTCTTTTTCCTGCCCCTGTGGGTCTTCGGCAGATGTTATATCAATGGCATCCGACAATTCGTCAATTGAGATATTGTGCCCTTTGCGGCGAATGCGCCTTTCGATAATATTAGTTGACCCCACCATAAGTGCACTCAACGGACGTAAAACAGCCACCAGAAATTCAAGCGGTCCCGACATAAGCATGCTGAATTTAACGGGCTTCTGCGATGCATAAATCTTTGGCATAATCTCACCAAACAATAAAATTACCGATGTTACTACAACCACCTGTATAATGAAAACAAGTACGGCACTATCATGCGCAAAATTAGCCTGTGTGGTGATATACGTTGAGGTAATTACAATGGCCACGTTAATAAAGCTGTTGCTTATCAGAATGGCTGATAAAAGGTGCTTTGGGCGCTCTAACAATCGTTTAATCCGCTCATGTGTTTTTGTTTTTCTGCCCTGTATATCCTTTAACTGTGCCGGGTTGAGCGAAAAAAAAGCCATTTCAGCCCCCGCTATCAATGCCGTTAATATTAATAAAATACCAATAGCTCCCGAAGCGAACCATATTCCGGCACTCGAATTTATAGCAAGAAGCATCATTAATGGCAACATTTTTCTAAAATAATGGCTGTAAACTTAATGGAAATCCTTAGACACTGCAGTGCAAAAATAAAAAAAGCATAAAGAAGTTTTATGCTTTTTCCAATAATGATTATTGATTTTTTATTAAAACGGAAGGTCGTCCGTAGGCCCGGAGGGCTGAAGCGGATTATCCATTGGTGATGAGGAATTAATCGCAGGCTCCTGAGCTTGATACTCCTGCCCGTCTTTCTTTCCGCCTAACATTGACATGTTATCGGCTTGAATTTCGGTAGTGTATTTTTTCACACCGTCTTTTTCCCATGAACGGGTCTTTAATTTTCCCTCAATATAAACAAGCTGTCCTTTTTTGAGGTACTTTTCGGCAACTTCAGCAAGTCCGCGCCACAGAACGATGCTGTGCCATTCGGTCTGGTCAATTCGTTGTCCGTCTTTGCCTTTAAATGACTCTGTTGTAGCCAGAGAAAAGGTGGCCACTTTAGTGCCTGCTTCCAAAGTACGAACTTCGGGATCTTTGCCCAAATGTCCGACTAAAATTACTTTGTTTACTCCTGCCATGATTTTTTTTGTTTTTAATTAGTACTTAATTATTATTATGGTATCGCAAAAGTAAGCAATGAAAATTTAATAACCTAGAAAAAAATTAATAGGCACGTGCAAATACAACCCTTTGTTCAGATGGATTTCCCGTGTATATACACTTTCCTTTTTCTATAGATTTTCCAAGTGGAATACAGCGTATTGTTGCCTTTGTTTCGTCCTTAATTTTCTGTTCTGTTTCTTCTGTTCCGTCCCAGTGAGCATAAACAAATCCTGCCTTGTGTTCAATAATTTCCTTGAACTCTTCCCATGTGTCGGCATGGTGTGAGTTATCTTCGCGAAACGACAGTGCCTTTTGGTAAAGGTTCTGCTGAATTTGCTCAAGCAGATGAACTACTTTGAGTTCAATATCCTGCATCTGGTAGCTTGTCTTTTCAAGCGTATCGCGGCGTGCAACCTCAACCGTTCCGTTTTCTATGTCGCGCGGACCAATAGCAATGCGCAGTGGCACGCCTTTAAATTCATACTCCGAGAATTTCCAGCCCGGCGACATCGTGGTTCTGTCATCGAATTTTACCGAAATACCTTTTGCTTCAAGAGCTGCTTTTATGGGAAGTGCTTTTTCTGCAATTACGGCAAGCTGGTCTTCGTTTTTAAAGATAGGGATGATAACAACCTGAGTAGGTGCCATGCGAGGTGGCAACACAAGTCCGTTATCGTCGGAATGTGCCATAATGAGGGCTCCCATAAGCCTTGTTGAAACACCCCATGAGGTAGCCCAAACATATTCCAGTTTATTTTCTTTGGTGAGGTATTTTACATCAAACGCTTTCGCGAAATTCTGACCCAGAAAATGTGATGTGCCTGCCTGCAATGATTTTCCATCCTGCATCAGTGCCTCAATACAATAAGTCTCCAGTGCTCCGGCAAATCGTTCGTTGGGCGATTTGGTGCCTTTTAATACCGGAATGGCAAGCCAGTTCTCGGCAAAGTCTGCATAAACATTCAGCATTGTTTCCGCCTCCTTCAGGGCTTCCGCCTCAGTAGCGTGTGCCGTATGACCTTCCTGCCAAAGAAACTCTGTAGTGCGCAAAAAGAGTCGTGTGCGCATTTCCCAGCGAACCACATTTGCCCATTGATTGGCTAATATCGGCAAGTCCCGGTATGATTTTATCCAGGTGCGGTAGGTATCCCAGATGATGGTTTCTGATGTGGGCCGCACAATCAGTTCTTCCTCCAGCTTGGCATCCTCGTCAACAACCACTTTGCCATCGGGTGTGGCTTTGAGCCTGTAATGGGTTACAACAGCACATTCTTTGGCAAAACCTTTTACATGGCTTGCCTCTTTGCTGAAAAACGATTTTGGTATGAAAATAGGAAAGTAAAGATTGTAATGACCTGTGTCCTTGAACTTTTTGTCGAGTGCGGCCTGTATCTTTTCCCAGATGGCATAGCCATAAGGTTTAATTACCATACAGCCGCGTACAGCAGAATTCTCTGCCAAATCGGCCTTGACAACCAGTTCGTTGTACCATTGGGAATAATTATCTTCCCTTTTTGTAAAATCTTTTGCCATTTTTAAATCGTGGTATAATATTTGTAATTTTCGCGGAGAATTGCAGTACAAAGCTAATAAAATCAGAAACAACGGAAAGCCCCCGCATAAATAATAGGAGATTAAACCAATGAAAACAACACTCGGAATTCTTGCAGCAGCCCTCGTACTGTCGCTTGCATCATGCAAATCGACGTATCAGGCTTCTTCATCGTACGACGATGTTTATTATTCCAAAAAAGATGCCCCTGTGGCAACCCCACAAACGGCAAACAATACAACGCAGGATTACAATCAGGCGACACCGCAAACTTCAGGAGACCAACCTCAGGAAAACGTGGCAACTCCCGATAACAGGTCGTATGATAATGGGACTAATAATAGTAACAACGGTAATTATGACCCCAATTATCAGCAAAATCCTGATAATTCAAACACCGAAACATACCAGGATGGCAACGGAACAACCGTTACCAATAATTATTATTACGATGATTATTATGATTATGAGTATGCTTCGCGCCTGCGCAGGTTTCACAGCGGAACTTACGGCTGGAGTTATTATGATGACTATTATACCAATTATTACTGGTATAACTACGAACCCTCATTCTGGGGCGTAAGTATTTACTACGGTTACAACTGGTGCTGGCCAAGTTATTATTACAGGCCTTACTGGTGGGGCGGTTATGGATATGATTATTACAATCCATGGACGAATTACTATTCTCCGTATTACGGTTGGGGCGGCGGTTTTTATGGCGGCTACCACAATGGTTATAACGACGGATACTGGACAGGATACAATGACGGCTACAACGACGGATACTGGGGTAACTACTATTACAACAGTTACGACGATAACTCAGGTATTTATTATGGTCCCAGGACAGGCATCAGCGGAAACAATACCGGTGGAAACACAAATAACCTTTCTTTTGGCGACAAATATCAATTGGCTAAAGGCAGTAACCAGTCGGGTGGAGTTATCAAAGGCGACAATGCAAACAAAGGAAACGGAATTATTCCCGCGAATGGTTCAGATGCAAATAAACCGGCAATGGATGCCGGCAAAGGTGTTGGTACAACCGATAAATACAATAAACCACAGAACAGCCAGAACGATGCTGCTCCTAGCAATAACAAGCAAAACAACGTGAATCCTGATAAACAGCAAAACTATCAGAAGCCGACGAATCAGCAGAACAACGCCAGTCCTGATAAACAGCAGAACTATCAGAAGCCGACAAATCAGCAGAACAACGCCAGTCCTGATAAACAGCAGAACTATCAGAAGCCGACAAATCAGCAGAACAACGCCAGTCCTGATAAACAGCAAAACTATCAGAAACCGACGAATCAGCAGAACACCCAAAGACCGACCAATCAGAATTATTCAAAACCCGATCAGAATAAAACGAATAATTCTAATGTGAAGCCTTACAGTAATCCTAACTATAATAATCAGTCAAAACCACAACAGCAGTATTCGAAGCCTCGCACCTATAGCGCTCCGAATAACAACCAGAACAACAGCAACTACTCGGCTCCGAAAAATAATTCAAGCAACAATAACTATTCGGCACCGAAGAACAACAGTAATTATTCTGCCCCACAAAGGAACAGTAATTATTCCGCTCCTTCCAGAAGCAGCAATTACACAGCACCCAGTAACAATAACTCCAGCCCGTCGAAATCAAGCGGAAGTGGAAGTTATACACCTTCCCGCTCAAGCGGAAGCAGCAGTGGTTCGGGTTCAAGTGGCTCCGGTGGTTCGAGGTCTGGCTCAAGTTCGGGTTCAGGTGGTGGCAAAGGCAGCCCAAGAAGGTAATAACAAGGGTTATAGATTATTTGATAAAAACAAAGAGATATGAAACGGTCAATTTTTGTGTTACTGATATCACTCGCATTTGCAGGTTATACAAATGCTCAGAATGAAGTGGATGCTCTGCGATATTCACAGTTTTATCTAAATGGAACAGCACGCTCTGCGGCCATGGGCGGCGCATTTGGCTCCCTTGGCGCCGATTTTACGTCCCTCAGTATTAATCCCGCAGGAATAGGTTTATATAAAGCTTCCGAGTTCACCATTACACCATCGGTGTTTACAGGGAAAGCCAATTCAACATACATGGGTGTTGCTTCCGAAGATCTGAAATACAATTTCAATCTTGGCAATCTTGGTTTGGTGCTGGCATTCACACCCAAAGGCTCATCGGGGTGGAAAGGTGTGCAGTTCGGTATGGGCGTTAACAGGCTGAACAATTTCAACAACCGTATTGTAATGGAAGGCTACAATGCAAAAAATTCGTTGCTCGACGACTATTACAATAAAGCTGTTGGCAATGCCCCTGCAGACCTCGATGCGTTTGATACCAAACTTGCATTCGACCTGTACCTGCTCGATACCCTGGGCGGTCTAACGGATTATATCAGTGCCGTTCCTCATGGTCAGACGCAGCAGTCAAAGTATATTGACCGCAACGGCTCTATCAATGAAATGGTGCTTTGCCTTGGTGGCAACTATAATGATAAACTGTATATTGGAGGTTCTTTGGGGTTTCCGTTCGTTCGCTATTTTGAGAATTCAACGTATACCGAAAAGGATATACACGACAGTATTCCCAAATTCAAACAGTTCAGTGTAAAAGACGATCTTGAAACTACCGGTTCTGGTTTTAATTTCAAATTTGGTCTTATTTACAGGATAACCGACTGGGTGCGTTTTGGCGCATCAGTGCATACCCCGACATTTTATACCATGCACGATACGTATTCGCGCACCATGGACGCCGAATTTGATACAGGCAAAAAAGAACCTTCTGATTCACCCAAAGGCAAGTTTGATTATGAGCTTACAACTCCGCTCAGAGCCAATGCGAGTCTGTCGTTCATCATTTCAAAGTTCGCTCTTATCAGTGCCGATTATGAATTTGTTGATTATTCTTCCGCAAGGCTGAGATCAGGAACTTATAAATTCTATGATGAAAATAAAGCGATTGACGTTAAGTACACTGCTCAGTCGAATATACGTGCCGGACTCGAGTTTCGCCTTGCGCCCGTAAGCCTGAGAGTTGGAGGTGCTTACAGCACCAGCCCTTACAGGTCAAGCCTGAATGACGGTTCACGCATTTCATACAGCGGAGGTATCGGTTTCAGAGAAAAAGGCTATTTCATTGACCTTGCATATGTGTATTCAAAATCGGGAGAGGATTATTATTTGTATCCTTCCGTACCCGAAGCGTCGAAGGTAAATTATTCCAACCACAACATCATGCTTACGCTGGGTGTAAAGTTCGGTGGCAAAAATTAATATCCGTGTTATGCCTAACGTAAAAAGCGGTTCGGAAAATATTCCGAACCGCTTTTTATTTGTTATTGGAATCTATCTGAGCCTCTCATGGGACTTGAACCCACGACCTACGCATTACGAGTGCGTTGCTCTACCAACTGAGCTAAAGAGGCATTGATTTTAAAAGAACATTGAGTGCCGCAAAGGTATTATTTTTATGCTTTTCAAGAACCTTTGCAGCTAAAAAACGGTATAAAGGCTTTATGTCAAGAAAAAACCCTCTGATGAGGAGGGTTTAGTGGTCGGGATGAGAAGACTCGAACTTCCGACCCCCACGTCCCGAACGTGGTGCGCTAGCCAACTGCGCTACATCCCGGTAATTTGTAATTGAGCGGGCAAAATTAGTAATATTATCAGTAATAAAAAAGGATTATAATACAAAAGCGGAATTAAAACACATCAGGTCAACGATATTTAAACAAACAATGATTTCAAGAGTTGCAGCTTTAGTTTGCGGAGTCTCTGTTATGCTTTTCCTTTCGGGGATGCCGCATTCTGCCAATTATTCAATTTCAGGCGATGCAGCTAAAAATCTCGAATACCGCATCGAGCGTTATCGCGTAAAAGAGGACGTTATCCGCCGCCGGCTTACAATTCTGAACGGGACCTTTTTGGGCAATTCAAAACGTAATTATTACGGAAACGAGGCTCCTTCCAAACTAAAAATTCTTTATAAAATTTATCTGGGTGAGGGTGAAACGGTTGTTTCAAAAGCTGAAGGACGTGTAAAATGGTCGGGTGCCGGCTGGACCGGTCAGCCCCTGGTTTTTATTGAAGATTCCGTCAAGTATCTGGTAGTTGGAACATTCGATCATAATCTTAAAAAAATTAATCTTAAAACGCATGAAATCGTTTGGCAATATCCGTATGAAGATGTTATAAAAGGAACAGGGTCTATATGGTATGACCGGAACGCAAAAATAGCGGAGAATCGTTCTATTATTATGCAAGGAAGCCGAATGGGCGTCGGCAACAGCCTATCAGATAATGAAATAGCCAGTTACAGAGCCGTATCTCTTAAAACCGGAAAAGAGGTCTGGAAAATGAACGTTAAAAGAACAGACAGTTATAGCCGTGACGTTGATGGAACGGCGCTGATTCTGAATGATACAGCATACATAGGTCTTGAGAATGGTCTCTTTTCAGTTTTTAATCCATCGTCGGTAAGCAGCGAAATTTCAGGCGACCTTTTACAACCGCTTATTTATAAAGAGATTCCGTTATACGCAAAAAAGGATATTGCCTTTCACCGCGGGAATCTTGTTACAGAATCCTCACCCTGCCTTCTTAACAGGCATATATACATCACAGCCGGGTCGGGTCATGTTTACGGTTACAATCTTGACACCCGGGCTATAGACTGGGATTTTTATACAGGATCTGATATCGACGGTTCGCCGGTAGTCACATCCGACAACTGTCTGCTCGTTGCGATTGAAAAGCAATACATCAAGGGAAATGGCGGTGTGTTGAAACTTGACCCATCCAAACCGCCTTCAAAAGCGGTCGTATGGTTTTTTCCTGTCAAAGACAGGTCTTTTGCAAAATGGGAGGGAGGTATTATTGGTTCGGTTTCTGTTAATGATAACTACAACGACGGTTCATTCCCCGGAATTGCGGCATTTACTGCCATCGACGGGAATTTGTATGTGGTAAATTATGAATCAGCTGCCGATGCAAGAACGGTGACAGGATTTGATGGCGAACAGCAGTACCGTGCGCCTCAGTTATTATTCAAATACAATACAGGTCCGGCGATATCTACACCTATCATTGTAGGCAATAAACTTATAGCAGCCACTTACAACGGCATATATCTTTTCAGTTTCGACAAATACATGAAATTCACATTGCTCGATAAAGCGCTGATTAACTGTGAAGCCACTCCGGTTGCCATTGATGGCCGCATTTACATTGCCTCACGCGATGGTTTTCTTTATTGCCTCGGAGAATAATTCTACTTATTCAGATTCATTTTAATTTTAGATGATAAGATATCAATAGCCACTGAATTGGCACCTCCAAGCGGTATGATAATATCAGCATGTCTTTTGGTTGGCTCAATAAAAAGTTGGTGCATGGGTTTTACCCATTTCTCATAATGTTCGAGCGCTTCCTGAAAAGTGCGTCCGCGCTCCTGAATGTCGCGGCGTATAATGCGCATCAGGCGGTCGTCTGGGTCGGCATCCACAAAAACCTTAATGTCGCAACGCTCACGCATCCTCGCATTGGTAAGGATAAGGATGCCTTCAACAATAATTACTTTATGAGGGATAATGGTTATGGTTTCTTCGGCGCGGCCGCATGTAAGGTAAGAATACACCGGCATTTCAACACTCTGTCCGCTTTTCAGTGTGTCCAGATGCTGCACCAGCAGGTTAAATTCAATCGAAGACGGGTGGTCGAAGTTGATTTTTTCGCGTTCTTCTAAGCTAAGATGTCCGTTGTCGCGGTAATACGCATCCTGAGGTATCACAGCCACCGAATTCGTGGGTAGCTGATCTACAATCTTTTTAACTACGGTTGACTTACCGGAGCCCGAACCTCCTGCAATACCTATTATCAGCATATGCGTATTTTTTATGTATTCAGAAATTTTCTGATGGCACAAATATATGTATTCGTTACGAAAAAGAAAGCCCCGAAAAAAAGTTCCGGGGCTGCTTCGCTTTGCGCGATTGGTTATTTAAGGCAAATTATTAAAAAGCTACATTCCAAAAGAAATTTCGTCAACAAACATGATGCTTCCGATTTGTCCGGAGCACCCCTGCAGGTTCTGGAAGTTGATGCCCGCACTCGAAACCAGTAAAATTACAGCCGTGTCGGGAGTAGCGGAACTGTGATAAGTGAGCGGGTAATCAAATAATGTATAAGAAGAAACGGTATTGGTAATGATATTTTTAGTGATAGCGATGGTGTCGCGTTTATGCAGACTTGTATTGTATTTGGTGAGTAGTACTTCAATCAGTGCGCTGTCGCCGCTTACAGGAAAATATTTATAATATCCTTTGAAAGAAACAGGACGGCCGGTATATGGTTTTCCCAGATCGATGGTCTGCGCAGGAATATCCAGTTCGGACGTAGCAACCAGTCCGGGAAGAAAAATATTGGTTCCCTGCTGAGGTGAAAACACTTTTGAAATAAGCTTTGCCGCCATAGCACCGCTGTACGAATCAGTTGTTTTTTCGGTAGTAACCGGACCCGGTCCGCCTATTTCGGGGGGAAGAGACGCCAGCAGGTTCAGTGTTTTAAGAAAATCGCCGGCAGGCTCATAATAAGGATACACGCCTGTAGTGATATCTTTCCATTCATCAAAACAGCCTCCGGTGATATTTACAGTACATGTCACTACCGGATCAGGCACAACAGCAGGTGGGTCCGTCTTTTTTTTGCAGCTTGACTGTATTGAAAATACGGCTATCATCACGGCAAAGAATACTATTGCCCGTCGTTTATTCATCATAGTTAATTAATTTATGTTTTGAAAATGACCTGAATCATAGTTGTACGAGGCGGTTCAACACTGATAGGCCTCAATGAATATTCTTTATTAAACAGATTATTTACAATGAAGGCAAAGCGGAAATGTTTTCTGAAATCATAGCTGAGACGGTAATCGAATATCAGCATTCCATTATTATTCTGAGCTCTGTAATTTTTGATACCAGTATTGAAAAATCCCTGATAATCGAAATTGTAAAAGAACTTGTCAATGTTACGCATATAGCTGTAATAGCGGCCTGAAACGCCCATTGCCAGATTTTTCCATGTTACCTGCACATCAAGTTTTCCCAGATGCTGTATGCGGTATTTCAGCGTGTAGTTTGTAGTGTCCGATGAAGTTGAAAGGTAGGTGAATTTCTGGTTCTTGTCGTTCACATAATATACTTTTTCGGGTTCAAGACAAACAGGGTCAGAAAAGGTATATCCGGCAAGGAATCCAACCGTAAGATTTTTCGATAAATTGCCTTCGCCGGTAAGTGTGCAGTCCAGCCCGCGAACACGTGCATTCGCAGTGTTCAGGAATTTAAATCCAAGATTTTTACTGAAATCTGTCGATGTTCCCCAAAGACCTGCATTAAATTCGATAAAGTTTTTGTATTCCTGCCAGAATCCGCAAATATCAACAAAACCAACCATCTTGGCTATCTTGAACAATTGTTTGATGCCAACTTCGCTGTTCCAGCTTGTTTCTGATTTCAGGTCAGGATTTGGATAGAAGCCGAAGCTTCCTGCGAAGGTGGTGATGTACCGTTCGCCAATACTCGGAAAGCGGTAGCCTTGTCCAAATGATGCCCGTACGTAAGTGATTTTGGTTGCCTTCATATTAATTCCGGCTCTGAAAATAGGCTTGCTTTCAACAAAGTCGGCAATTTTATAATATTCCCAGCGTGCACCGGTCGATAGTGTGAGCCGCTCCCAGAATTTCTTTTCAAGCTGTGCATAAACGGCGAAGTTATCGGCTGTTTTGGTGGCGCTTTGGCCAAATTCCCCTGAAAATACTTTACCGTGAGAGGTCGTGTACATGTTCATTACACCTGCATTTACAATAAGATTCGCCAGTTTTTTAAATTTCTTGGAGAACTGATATTCATTGTATATGGTTCCGGAGCTAGAGGATTGATTGTTGGTGGCATCGCTGATATTATGGAACCAGCGGTTTTTCAGAGTATGTGATGCGCCTTTTTTCCCGAAGTATTTTACATACGGGTCAACATAGTACATAATCTCCCTGAAATTGGTGAGTGCGCCGGGGTAGGAACGGTAAATATTCGTATCTGCATCCATCCAGAAAAATGATTGTGCGTTTTCCGAATACATAAAGTTTCCATTGATGCCGTAGGTCAGATTTTCAACCCTGTTTGAACGCACCCGTGTGCCGAAATTAATGCGTGCATGTTTGTCGTAAGTTCCTTTGGTGCCACCGGTACTGTCAGTCGGGCTTACTCCAATATAGCCCGGATCGGAGAGTACGTTGCCACCAATAACGTAATCAAAATTATCTATTCTTTTTGAATGAATGAAGCTGGCGCCCATGATAACAGGGTTAAAACCGTCCCATACTTTTGCATATTCGCGTGAAGGATTATTGTAAATGCCACTGTGAACGGTAACCTTGGTTTCCGGTTTATCTTTAGGATATGCTGTACGGATATTGATTGCGCCGTTAAGTGCAGACGAGCCAAATACCACCGATGATGCACCTTTCACAACTTCTATCTGCTCTACATCTTCGATTGGGAGGAATGCCCATACAGGTCTTCCGGCATCACCACGAAGCATCGGAATTTCGTCAATCAGTATCAGAACACGACTCCCGAGTCCAGAGCTAAAACCACTGCCTCCGCGTATCTGGGGCTCATTGTCAACGATTGCAACACCGGGAACCTGCTCAAGCGCCTTATCAAGGCTTGTAATATTTTTATTCTCAATCAGGTTTGGCTTAAGAATCTCAATAGAGTTTGTCGCATCTTCAATTTTTTGTTCATATTTTGAGGCAGAAACAACAATCATATTCAATTCCTGTGACGTAACCTTCAGACTGATATCAAGTGTAATATTGCCGGAAGTTGTTGCATTGAGTTTTTCAGTAACTTTTTCATAACCGACGCATGAAAAAATAAGAAAATGTTCTCCGGTGGAGAGCTCCAGTTGGTACTGCCCGTTGATATCACTGGTTGTACCTTTTAACTGATTTTTCACGCCAATATTTACAAAAGGAATGGGTTTTTTGGTGTCCTGGTCGGTAATTTTGCCGCGGATAATTGTATTCTGTGCCCGGGCAACAAATTGCCCTGAAAATACAACAGTCAGCGTAAGAATGATGGTGTGAAGGGTAATTCTTAAGTGTTTCATTTTATGATAATTGGTTATGCAATAACCGTACAAAACAGGGCAAAGGTACTAATAATTTTATTTTGCGACTGTTAATACTCTAAATCACAAAAAGACAGAAGTTTCCCCCTGTCTTTCTGGAATGCAATCAAGATTCTAATTCAAAGATATCTTCTGCGAAAAATGCTTGCCTTTATCGGTGCGAACATCAACAATATAAATCCCCTTTTCAAATGTGTTGAGGCTGATAGCTTCGGCAGATTGTCCGATATTTTTCAGTGTTCTGTAAACAAGCTGACCGGCAGTATTATACATTGAAATGGTTGTCATTTCAGGCATTTCAAGCGACAGGTTCACAATAAGGTTGTTGGTTGCCGCATCGGCATACACATTGAATTCTTTGGTGTAGTTTATTCCCATGATGCTTGTGTTCCCATAAACCAGCTCGAGGTCGTCGATATACATCAGTGAGTTTGCAGCAATATCTGCCTGAACATACAGTTTTGAAGAACTGATTACAATATTCATACTGTCGGGGCTTGCTGTGGAACTGTAATTCAGTTTCATTGCAAACTGAGTGTATGATGCTGCTGCCGGAAGTAAAATTGTATCTCTCTGTATAATGGTTGCATGGGCTCCTTGCCATATTTCCATAAAAACTGTTGGCAGGTCACTACCCTGAGGTGTAGCTTTATACCAGCCTTTCAGCGTATCCGGTTTTCCGGAAAACGGTATGCCGCCAATAGCGCCGCCTGCCTGTGGTGAGATGGTAAACCAGAAGGTGCCCAATGTAGTAAAGCCCGGATTGGTGGGCATTCCAAAACCGACATTTTTCGATTTCAATTTCATGCAGTAACTGCCACCATGCTGATTCAGGCTATCCTGAACTGCAGTATATATTTTAACCGGAAAGCCCATATAGGAGGTGTCAATATTAGAGCAATCCCAGCCCAGGGCAGTTGCAGTATCGGCCCATATTTCAAAATCAGGGTTTGGGATGGTTGTCTGGCTTTTTGCAGAAAGGCTTGCCAGACAGAGGATGCAAAATAATGCAATAAAAGTTTTTTTCATTTTTAATCACTATTGTCCGATAAAAATACAGAATATTATTTTGCAAACCGCAA
>JBAXND010000049.1 GCA_037133915.1 Bacteroidota bacterium | reverse complement strand
CAACTCTATTCAGGATTAATCAAAATACTGTCAACTTTTTTTAGGACGAGTCAGGTGCAATTCGTGCGGCGCAATGGACGGGAGTCGTGAGTCGTAAGTCGTGAGTCGTAAGTCGGGAGTCGAGAGTCGTGAGTTGGGAGTTGGGAGTCGTGAGTCGTGAGTTGGGAGTCGTGAGTCGTGAGTCGTGAGTCGGGAGTCAATTAGTCAATTTACCCGATACCGATGCCGGTTCCCAAAGTACCGAAGCAAGTTCCCAAAGTACCGAAGCAAGTTCCCAAAGTACCGAAGTGACTTCCCATTGTGCCGACGGGGATTGTGAAATTTCGTGTGTAAAATGCAAATTGATGCGGTATTAGTTGCAATAAGGTAGCAATTAATAGTTTCGCCATTGCCCCAATGTTAAATAATAACAGAATCAATTGGAATGGGTTTGATATTATCTTATATTTGGGGTTGGAATATGTTGAAATGTGAAGCTGGAATCGGAGCAACAGACCCAGAATTGAAGGTGTCCGGAAGATTTTTAAGCAAACTACATGTAATACCCGAAACTCATGAAAAAGACAATTATCCTGATTTTGTTTTTGATTGTTTCCAAAGTTTCATTCGCACAGTGGACTGCCATTGATTCAGGAGTATTCGCTGCTGTATGGCTTGTGCAACCTAATGATGGCTGGTCGTTTGCAAGCACCTTCAGACATTGGGACGGAACAAACTGGACAACTGTAATACAAGACTCCGCCTTCATGGCTCAAACTTGTGCTTTCACTTCCCCCAATGATGGGTGGGTTTTTGGGTTACAAGACAGTCTGTACTGGTATAATGGTTCAGTATGGACAAAAAAATATTCGGGCAGGCATTGGATTTTATACTGTGATTTCTTCGATACAGATAATGGCTGGCTATTGAGTCCTGATACAACTTATCAATATCAAAATGGAATCTGGTCAATGCATACGATTTCTTTGCCGGCATATATTCCCAACCTTTACTATACTTCAATTTCTGCCAGTGACCAGAATACTGCATGGATAACCGGTATTACGACTTTTTATCAACCAGCCAGAGACACATCATATATCTTCAAATTTTCATCCGGTCAATGGATTATTGATACGGCACTCCCGAATGTATATTTGTACGCTATTTGTTTTTCAGACCAAAACCATGGTTGGGCCGGCGGTCTTGATATTACTACCTACCAGAGCATTATTTTCAAATATGATGGCAACGGCTGGCATACAGAGTATATAAGTCCAGGGCATAATACATACGGTGTCAATGCAATCTATATGTTTAATAATCATTTGGGTTGGGCTTCCGATGGATATTATGAAATAAATGGTTATAACGGTTCAACGTGGTCATTTCTTGATTCAATCCCGGGTAAATTAGTAGCGCAATTTTCATTTTCCGACCCTTCAAATGGCTGGGTTTTGGGAAGGAATGCCGGACACTTTTGGCCTTCCGGTTATATTTATAGTACGACAACTGGCGGGTTGGGAGTAGAAACTCTTAAATCTTCCAACCCATCAGAAATAAGCATTTTCCCTAATCCGGCAACGGACTACATTTCTGTTGAATGTGTTCACAAACAAAATTTAACGTTATCAATATTCAATATTGTTGGTGAGCTTGTGCTAAAAAATGAATTGCTCAGTTCAACTTCCGAAATTGATATTCGTTCGTTGCCGGCAGGCATGTATATAATTAAAGCTTCAGCCGCGACCTGGACAGCACAAAAAAAGATAATAAAAGAATAACATGAAAAAATATAAAATGATGAAAGCATTTCTGGTTGCGTATATTTTAATTAGTTTATTTTCGATTCGTGTTTTTGCACAGTGTGGCAGTGGCACTGCACTTGCAACTACTTCGACAAGTATCGGTATTGTAATTTCCACAAACGATGCAGAAACTGTTTATAACGCGCTTCGCTTTGCAAATTTCTCAAAGAAGCAGGGCGACACGGTCAGTATCTTCTTGCTGGGAAAAGGTGTTGAATTGGACAATTTGGCAGCATCGGACACTGCAATTTTAAAACAAACGAATCTGTTTTTGGACGGTGGGTCAATTTCAGGCTGCGGGACCTGTTTAAAAAGCAGAAATAATATGACTCCTCAGTTCTGCAAATTCGCCTCTATGGCAGACCTGTACTCCATTATCCGCAAAAATAAAATTGTATTAACTTTTTAAAGATGGATTATGGAATCATCTGACCGTAAGAAACACTGGGACAAAATATACCAAAGCAAACAGCTGAATGAAGTAAGCTGGTATCAGCCTGTACCTACCGTTTCCCTTGACTTTATAAAACAATACAATATTCCCGAATCAGCAAAAATAATAGACGTGGGCGGCGGCGACAGCTTATTCGCTGACACCCTGCTTGACCTGGGCTACCGAAACATCACCGTACTCGACATTTCAGAGGTTGCCATCAAGCGCGCGAAACAAAGACTTGGCAGCCGTGCCTCGCAGGTAACATGGATTATTGCGGACGCCGCCTCTTTCATCCCGACAGAACAATTTGACTTCTGGCACGACCGTGCGACCTTTCATTTCCTGACAAACGAGCAAGAAATTGAACGCTATCTCGACACCGTCAATAAGCATATCAAACCAAAAGGAATTTTAGTTATCGGTACGTTTTCAGAGCAGGGTCCGAAGAAATGCAGCGGTATTGATATCAAACAATACTCTGAAGGTTCAATGTCTGACCGTCTTAAAAAATTCTTTGAGAAAATAAAGTGTATCAGCGTTGACCATAAAACGCCCTTTGACACTATACAGAATTTTATTTTCTGCAGTTTCAGGAAATACAATACGGAATATTAGCCAAAGGCCTGCTGTAAACAACAGGCTGTAAGAGACAGCGCTTTTTAAAATTTGCAGCTTATAAAAAACCTGAATTGATAAACAGATCATTCAACTATTGCGAAGAAGAAAAATGCCACGCCGGCGCAGATTGCTCTTGCCCGGCTTCTTGCACAAAAACCATGAATTGTACCAATACCGGGAACTATAAAATTTGAACTTAACAAACACTGACCATGAATAAATATAAAGGAGTTAAGACTTTTGACGAATTGTTAGAAGTTGAGCACGGAAAAATCGGAACTGAGAACCGGAATAAGTATGAAGAAGGAGCACAAATGTTCATTGTGAGTGAAATGCTTAAAGAAGCAAGAAAAGCATCAAAAATGACCCAAGAACAATTGGCTGAAAAATCAGGAACAAAGAAAAGATATTTCCAAAATTGAAAATGGACGTGGAAATATACAACTATCCACTCTGATCAGAATCTTCGAGAGAGGTCTTAACCGAAGAATTGGATTGACCTTTTTATAAAAATATTTCTTTAGGCCAATCGATTAAACGGTCAGCAAGAAAATAAGCTCACGGATATGCCCCCCATAATTTGCATAGGTGTTTCGGTCCGACGGGTTAACGGAGTCGACGGCCGAAGGCTGCCACAAGCTTTGCGTGATAGGTTATAAGCCCGCAAACAGCTATTTGCTGTGATATCAATTATAGCGAGGAACGAATAAACAGTTTTGCCACATAACACAGGTAAAATAATAACAAAACCAATGGGATTGGATATAATATTATCTTATATTTGGGGTTGGGATATGTTGAAATGGGAAGCTGGAATCGGACCAATAGGCCCAGAATTGAAGGTGTCTGGAAGATAATGTGGGAGTAATAAAAAGTTATGTGCAAGCTATTGAAAAAATGAGAAAGAGATTACTATTAATAATATTTTTTTCTACCATTTCGACAATTACTTTCTCTCAAGTAAAATGGAGCGTATGGTATCCGACTCCGATTGTTGGGTATGTGTGGCAAAAACACCACAATTTAGAACTAGGCGCAACTTTTAATATGACAAACAGCGGTGGACGTAGACATATGATGATCAGTGTTCCAATGGGACTAGACTTATTTTGGTTACATAAGACCAATTATGTTTCGCCTTTTATTTCTATGAAATACTATTTTTCCTTTTCTAAACAGTTGCACGGTGCTGACATCTCACTAGTTTATTCTAGATGCAAAATAAATAATGTCATTGACCATAGACTAACACCAGAAATTGGATTAGTCCTCTTGGCTTATGTGAGAATTTCGTATGGTTATAGTATAAATATTGGCGGAGACGAGCTTAGTGACATTGGCAGACATCGAATATCAATTAGATTACCTGGAATTTGAACGAATTTAACAAGATTAATTAGTATAATAGCGGCATATAACAGGCTTCTGCTTTCAGTGGCAAAACTGTGGCTCGTAGGACATAAAAGTAATAAATATAAACGGTTGTGCTTCATGGAAACGGCAGTGAGTAAAGTCGCCACCGAAAAGCAGTAGCCGGCACGTTAGCGTTCATTGTAAAAATGCCTGCAGTCATTTAATCTAAGAAGAAAATTATCATAACTTTGAAAATAACAACTAAATAGTAGAATTTTATTATGAGTAATGCAAAAATATCCATACGATTTTTCGACGATCGTGAAGTACGAGCTATATGGGATGAAGCAAGTGCCAAATGGTGGTTTTCAGTGTTGGATATTGTTGCAGTGCTTACCGACCAAGACGACTATACAAAAAACCGCAATTATTGGAAATACCTTAAATCAAAGTTAAAGAAAGAAAATAGTCAAGTGGTTAGTGCCACTACCCAGTTGAAATTTCTTGCTCCGGACGGAAAAAGACGTTTTGCTGATATGTTAGATTACAACGGCATAATTGCATTGGGTAAAGAGTTTCCCGGAAAAAAAGCGAACCGATTTATTGAATGGTTCACCTACGGTGATGAGAGTATAGACGGAAAAAGTAAAATAAAAGCATATGCTTTATTTGAAAGTTCCTTTATCGAAAGCATTGAAATTGGGACAGCAAAAGGCTTACAACAAATTCATGCGTATTTGTTTGGAGGACTGTATGATTTTGCCGGACAAATCAGACAAAAGAATCTATCAAAAGGAGGTTTTCAATTTGCTGTATCACGCTTTTTAGGAGACACATTAAAGCAAATAGAAGCGATGCCTGAAAGTACATTTGACCAAATCATAAACAAATATGTTGAAATGAACATCGCTCATCCCTTTATGGAAGGGAACGGAAGAAGTACACGAATATGGTTGGATTTGATGCTAAAAAAACACATTAAAAAATGCGTTGATTGGAGTAAAATAAGTAAACGAGACTATATGGAAGCAATGATGCTAAGTCCAACAAAAAGTAATTTTCTAAAAACGCTATTGAATGATGCACTCACTAACAAAATAACTGACCGTGAAATGTTTATGAAAGGGATTGACTATTCCTATTACTATGAAGAAAATGATTAAAAGATAAAAACAACGAAACGCTAACAGCGACTTTAAATTATGCTGCTCGTGATTTTAAGAAAGGGATACCCCAAAATGAAGGCATTGTATCTTTTCGTCAAACCAATGAGCCCGCACGGTAATCAAGCCCGGGGAACGTTAGCGGCAAGCAAAAAAAAGTACAATTAAATAATTTCAGACCATGGACTTTCAAGAATTGCTAAACGACAAAAGCGTAAAACCAAAAGAAAAAACAGAAACGCTTAGCAAATGGATTTTAGATAATCCTAAAAAGGTTGATGTGTTGATTGATTTTTCAAAGTCATCCAAAGACCCAATTAAAGCGACTTGTATAGATTCAATGGAATTTGCTACAAAAAGTAATCCTGAGATTGCTTCTTTAATCTGCCTTGACTTTGTGGCAAAGTCGTTGACAGAAAAAGCACCGAGAATAAAATGGGAATCGGCAAAAGTTGTTGGGAACATTGCACACCTTTATCCTGATAAATTAGACGAAGCGATAAAAAATTTACTTGTTAATTCTGAGCATTCAGGTACAGTTGTGAGATGGAGCGCTGCATTCGCATTAGGACAAATCATAAAAATAAAGACATCACGAAACATAGATTTAATTCCTGCAATTGAATCTATTTGCAAACGAGAAGAAAAAAACAGCATTAAAAAGATTTATCTTGACGCATTAAAAAAAGTGAAAGGTTAATTTGACTTAGAAAACGATATAACAAAACTTTAAGACAAATAAATTGTCAGCCGCCAACATGCTCTCATAAGCAATGGCGGGGTTTATACGGCTATTTAGCTTTCAATCCCGCATCAAGTTTTGGTATAGTTTGATAGTGAAGCGCTTCAAAACCCGCCACTGCTCATGGCGCCAAACGTTCTGCGGCAAGCATAAATACTGCACATATGAAGAATAAATTGGTAATCATTTTTTCACTTTTGACACTCATTGCATATGGGCAGAATAAAACTGTCACTATAAACAATTATAATTTTTCTTTCAATAATATTTCAGAATACAATGAAAATGGAGATTCAATAATAAGAGTTGAAGTATTGCGTGATAAAACAAAATTATTAACCCATACAATTAATGAAATAATCGGAGACTGTAATAGTGAATCCGTAGAACTTGGATGTTATGATATTGTGGACTCAACAATAATTTTTTATTCCTACTGGACACATGCAGGTGACGCACCTGCTTCACCTTATGGAGCCAGAAAACAAATTTATACAGTTGACCCGACAGGCAAGTTGTTATTGACAAAATCAGAAATCTATATTGAGGCAGGGAGTCAATCAAAAGAAAACAGAGGAATAGAATTTCTATTCTCGTCCCCCAAAAATGACTTTGAAAAAAAAGAATTAAGTGTATATATAGATGCAGTTGAAAAGAAATATAATGCGAAATTCGTAGCAGGGAAAAGCAAAGATGTATTATTAAAAGAAGTTAAAATTAAGCTCGACAAGCAAATTAAAAAGACGACTAAACATTGGAAATCATTGTACGCGGACAAAATAGGCGGATATAAAATTTAAAAAAACCGCAGCTTACATCAAGGCTTGCTGCAATGGGCTTCAGTATAGAAAACCGCCATAAAAAAAATAAATTATGAAACGAAAAATCTTTGCACCGGGTTGTGGATTAATACTGTACAAACCGGAATTAGTTGAAAAAATACACAAAACTCTAAATGAGAATTTAGGTAAAATGGATAAACTGATGATTTGCTGTCATCATGACCCTTTATTGGAAGAACCGACAGAAATAATTAATATTTGTCCTGGTTGCGATAAACGATTTCGAAATGACTATCAAAATTCTTCAACGATTTCGTTGTGGGAAATTTTAGCAGAAAGTGATTTTTTTAGTTTTCCAAATTATCATGGGAAATCTATGACAATAAATGACGCTTGCCCAACGAGAGATAAAGAACATGTTCATCATGCAATAAGAAAAGTTCTTCAAAAAATGAACATTACATTAGTAGAGCCAAAGAAAACGAGAACAAAAGGCATATGTTGTGGCGATAGTTTCTATGGGATTATTTCAACAGAAAAAGTAAAAGAACAGATGGTAAAAAGAGCAACAGAAATGCCATTAATTGATGTTGTCGTTTATTGTGTTTCCTGTATCAAATCAATGTATATCGGGGGAAAAAATCCTCATTATTTAATTGATTTACTATTTGCAGAAAAAACACTTCCTAAAACTTATGAACCTGATGATTGGCATAAAGAACTTAATAGCTATATTGAAAATCATTAACTACAAGAACATAAAAATAATAATAACGGACACATAATAAAGGCTTGCTATCAGAGGGGTCGCGGGGTTTTAGGACCGCGGTCCGGCGGACAGTACTTTTATCAAGCGGCGGAGTATTCGGGCAGGAAACGGCTTCGATTGCAAGACCATTAAATAGTGTGCCCCACACTGTTTAAATTCACGTCAAATAATTGAGAATGGAAAATAAAACAAAATGCTTCGTTAATAAAATGAATGCTGTGAAAAGGCAGTTTCTGGGTGTAGATTTTGATGTTCTGGCCATTGGAAGACAATCAATGGTGACTAAAATGCTCTATAAGACAACAGATAATGTTCCCTTTCACAATCATCCGAATGAACAGAGCGGATACGTGCTTTCCGGAAAATTCAAATTGCAGTTTGAAAATAATGTTTACATCATGACCGCAGGAGATTCTTACTCAATACCTGCCGATGCAAAACACAGTATGCAGATAATTGAAGCAGGCGAAATCATTGATTTTTTCACTCCCATCAGGGAAGATTATCTGTAGGAGTAGATTCACTTGCAGCAGGATGGTTTCAAATTAATATTCTTATTGCAGTCATTTTTTTGTATTATTTTAATACCCGAATAAAATATCTATGTTTCGACTCGTCATATCGAAAACATATTTTATATTTGTGGGTACATTTGATTTTGAAATTAATAGGGTATCATACCCAATAATTATAAATCTAATTTAAAATAATATGAAAAGGACGATTATTGTTATGAGCTCATTGGTGATTCTAAGTTGTCTTTTGGGTAGTTGCAAGAAGAAAGATACAAGTACAACTCAGGATGAAACACCTGCGCCCGTAGTAAATCCATTATGTGATGGAAATGGAAGCAGTTCGTATTTTCCGTTAGTTCTGAATAACTACTGGAAATATTATTTTGTTGGTCAGTCACAGGAACCCACCCTGACTGTTATAGGTACAAATACATATAACTCCAAGTCCTATTTCAGACTGGAAGATAATACAGGTCTGATGCAGGTATCAGATATTTACCTTCGGGAGGTATCTTCCTCACATGACATCATGGCTTACAACTCGTCAACAAACTCCGAAAGTCTGTATCTTCCCGGTTCGCCGACTTTGAATCAGACATGGGCTTATACTTCCAGCATTTCCCGCAAAGTAACCAACCTGAGTGCCACCTATACCACTTCATCCTGCTCTTACACCGGTCTTCTTGAAATAACCGTGAGCGTTAACGGCTCCGTGACCGATAAGGAGTATTATAAGAAAGGACTGGGAATGGTTGCGTCGGTAAGCCAGGGCATTTTTGGTGGAATGACCTTTAAGATAGAAGCACTTAGCCTGAAATAATCCGAAACTTCCGGTGAAACGATCAAAATCTTTCATGAATTGTTTCCGAATGTTAACGGATGCTAATTTCTGATGATTCCGGTTGTGATGTCTGATTGCAGGGTATTATGCTGTAATCACTGAATATGTTATGCTGCCCAATGAATAGTTTCAAAATATTCATTGGGCAGCCTCTTTTCCTACTTCATCAGAGTTACAAAGCCGTGGAGTTCGTCTTCGCCGCAATAGCCTTTTAGCTTGATTACGTAATAGTACACACCTTCGGATGCGTTGGTGCCTTTGATTTTGCCGTCCCAGCCTTTCAGGGGGTCGGTCCATTTGTATACGAGCTTGCCCCAGCGGTTGAATACCTGGGCATCAATCTCCGTAAGTCCGCTTGATTTTACCTTGAAGGTGTCGTTATAGCCGTCGCCGTTGGGCGTAAACACGTTGGGCACGGTGTAGGAGAAATCGGCACGGTGCTTTACTTCAACGGTATCATAGGTGGTGCAGGCGCCATTCAGTACGGCCACCCAGTATCTTCCCGAGTCGGAAACGGTGATGGTCTGGGTATTTGCACCGTTAGACCACAGATAGGACCTTCCCGGGTTACCGGCATCCAACACGACCATTTCTCCGGTACACAAGGCGGTATCAACACCCAGTTTCACGGTGGGGAAGTCGCGCACAAGAATGGTGAGGTGGGCAGTATCGGAGATGTTGCATTTGGTGGAATCCGTTGCCACATATATTACATGATACGTACCCGCTTCGTTGAAGGTGTGCTGCGGATTCTGAATTATAGATGTATCGCCGGCTCCCGATGCAGGATCGTCGAAATTCCAGTATGAGGAAACGCCATTGCTTGTGCTGGTAAAGTAGGCGGTAAACGGCAGGCATCCGGTATCTTCGGGAACGGCAGATGCCATTGCCACAACACCTGCGAGCTGAAAATCGAATTTCACAACGGCATTGTTGCATTTGGTGCAGCCGTTGATTCTGGACCAGGCACCCGGCGTTGTGGGGAAATTGCTGTCGCCCCAGCATCCGGCACAAACGGCATTGTAAATAATCCCCTTACGGTCGAAACGGCTTGTTCCGCCATCGACATGGTCGCTTGAACTGGGGCTGCCGAAATAGGTAGCATAAATCATGGTGGAGGCATTGTCGTTCATCACAAAAAAGTAGAAGTCATTGCCGTCGGTCGTTGACTGAAACGCGTTCGGAGTTATAGGCAGGCCTGTAGTTCCGCCAAAGGCATTGATAGCCATTCCTCCCCATCCCGAAAGGTATATTTTAGAACAATCGTCGACCAGAAAAGCGTTGGGCGAAATATCGGGTCCGCCGTTTCCGGTGCCCAGTGCCGTTGACCATATAAGGGTGTTGAGGTCGGGCTCAATCTTGCTGACGAATTGTCCGCCGCCCGGCACTGCCAGCGTTGCGTTTTGAATAAATGCATTCCCTGTTTTTGATGTTTGACCGAACACATAAATCTTGCCCGATGGCCCTTTTTCAATAAGATAGGATTGGTCGTATGAATCGGAGCCGTAATAGGTTGAACGGACAAGTGTACTTCCGTCGGAACTGATTTTAGAAATAAAACCGTCGGCAGTGCCGCCCATGTATGAAGTATGCAGACAGCCCGAAGTTACGGGGAAATTGGACGATGAAGTGCCACCGGTAATATAGACATCGTTGTTGTAATCGACCACAATACCGTATACCGCATCAACATTGCTGCCGCCGATGTATGATGACCATATCAAGCCCGTAAGGTCGGGGGCTAACTTGAACACGATGCCATCCTGTCCGCCGCCACCGGCTGTTGTTTGGAATGCGCCCGGTGTAACAGGGAAATCGGTAGAATTGGTAGTAGAAACAACATATACATTATCTCCGGCATCCGTCATGATTTCACCGCGGGCGCCATCGCCGTAATTGAATGAAAGCACCGATGGAAAATTCAAACCGTCGTTACTTGTTCCGCCCACAAAGGTAGACGCGAGCAAGGCAGAGCCGTCGGATTTTAGTTTTGAAACAAAGATGTCGATGCCTGCCGAAAACCGGAGCGACTGATCATAGGTAAGGGCGCTGCCACCATTGAATGATGCGTCGAAAGCACCGGAAGTAACCGGAAAGTCGGCAGAGCCGGTAGTTCCGTATACCAGAAGGTCGTCATCACTATTTACAATCATACTGTGCGGCAGTTCATTTTTAGAGCCGCCCAGATAGGTTGCCCACATGCGCTGGGTACCGGTTGAGTCGTACTTGATAATTGCAACATCGCAAGGGAATAACTGAAGACCTGATTCTCCACCGGCGAAATTGCCTTGATAAGCGCCCACGGAAACCGGATATCCGGTACCGAAAGCGATACCGCCCGAGAAGGCTGAACCCTTTGAATCGAAGGTGGCAGTAAAGCCCCAGTTATCAACCGTTGAACCCGAATAGGTAGAGAACACCAGTGTCGGGTCGATTACCAGTTCTTTGGAAGCGTCAAAACCATCGGGAAACACAAAGGATAACACATTGTCCTTTAATTTGTATTTGCAGGGAACGTTCACTTTAGCGCCATCCACCATTTGATAAGCCAGCGGACTCAGTTCCGTAATTTTATTTACCGAAGTTTTTACAATCAGGTTTCCTTTTTCAAGATATACTTTGTCGGCGCCATCGTACAGAAATTGAATATTTCCGGCTTTTGCACCCGGATGCAGGATGATATCATATTTGATGTGGCCGCCGCTTTCGTAGATGTTCAAATCCGTTTTTTCATAGATATCGCGGTACTCAACCCGTGCGTATGAGTGAACCTTTGATGCCCATTTGCTTTTATCGTTTCCGATATAATAATTATAATATCCTTTGAAAGGCTCACTTGCCGACACCCTGACATCGCTGTTTGAATTGAGAAATTTCACTTTATAGGCATGGCATTTAATATTGAAGTCTTTGTCGGTAAAATCAACCCATGACGCACGGGGTGTATGTTTAAAATCAATGAGCTTATTGATGGCTGTTTCATCTTTAAACGCAAAGGTGAAGCAGTTTGTCTCGGCAAAAAACGCGCCTCCGTTGATATCCAGTTTATAGAGCACATTGGGATTCCATTGGGCTTTGTTCTCAATGAATTCGGCACCGCCATGGTGAGCATCCGCCGTTTGAGCAAACAAGGTCTTATTGCATAAGAGCATCATCAGTATCAGTGCGAACACGGGCAATTTTCCGGATATAAGAGTTCTGAAATTATACAGGAAGAGCTTAATGGGTGAATTCATTTCAGACAACTGTTTCATATTTGAGAGTATCATGATTTGTATTTGATAAATGTATGAAATTTATGGAATAAATGACCTGAAAGACAGATTTTATCCATTCATGGTTGCTTAAAGCGAGAACCCGAACACCAAATAGATATTGCCCTTTTGAGGGTTGGTAATAAGGGAGGCCTGCACGGGCAGTGTAAATTTGTCGGTAATCCGGATGTCGCGTTTCGCGGTAATGCCGGCATTTACCACACCGAAAGTATTTCCGTACATGCCCTTCTGAGGCGTTATCCCTACAAAAATATTGACATTACGAACAGTATATCCCAACTCAAAATACGTTGAATACTGATTTTTGAAGGTGGTAGTAGTGTCGGAAGTTACGGTATCAATAACGATTACATCGGCGGTTTTGTCGGCACCGTACACAAAGGTTCCTGCCATGAGGTGGATGGGAAATTTTTCAGGACCGTCGTAGGCCAGAGCCGCTTCGACCATATGCCCCGTGCTTTCGTTTTTACAATTAAAATACTTGTTGAATTCCTTCGTTTCGTCGGCAATGAAGTAATCGGTAACGGTTAAAGAGAATCCTTTAAGGGAATATGCTCCGTACAGATCCACTTCGGCATAATCGCCGGTTACGGCTGCCGATGCCCATGCACCGACCTTGAGTCCAAACGAAGAATTGTAGCAAAGATTTGGTTGAATATTGGGTACATGGCTGACGTTCATACCGCGCCAGATGAAGCGGCTCATGAAGTCGGCATTCACATCAAGAATTTTCTTTTTTTCATCCTGCGCGGAAGCGGTAATGACACACATCAGCATCATTACAACAAGTATTTGTTTTTTCATACGTTATTATATTTCTACCAATTTGTTCCTGATCGCAAATTTTATCAGATCAACCGTACTCTTCAGTTCCAGCTTCTGCATGATGTGGTTTTTGTGTGATTCGACAGTACGCACACTGATAAAAAGTTTATCTGCAATTTCCTGATTGCTGAGGCTGCTTGCAAACAATTTCAATATTTCTATTTCGCGATTGGTCAGCTTTTCTTCTGTTTTTTCGGCTTGCTGATCAGTAGATTTAGCTTTGGTGATGTAGCTTTTGAGTATGATGCTTGAGATAGAATCGCTAAAAAATTCCTCGCCCCTGCTGATAGTTTCAATGGCTTCAACAAGTTCGCGGCGGGTGGTGTTTTTGGGTAAATAGCCTCTGGCTCCCGATTTCAGTGAATTAAAAATAAAGTCTTCGCTGGTGTACATGGAAAGCATCAGCACTTTTATGGAAGGGTGTGTTTCTCCCAGTTGCCTGGTAAGTTCAATCCCCGACATCCCCGGAAGGGAAATATCCATGATGATTACATCAGGCAGCTCATGCGTCAGTTTTTCGTACAATTCAATATGATCTGCCACCTCGCCCACTATTTCAATATTCGGGATATCCGTAAGCAGCGCTTTTATTCCGTCGCGAACAATCTGGTGATCTTCTACCAGTATGATCTTTATTTTTTCCATGAAAACCATTCTTGATGTGCTTGTAAAAGTAGGAAAAAAAACAAATATGGCAGTGTTTCAATCTCAGGAAATAGGTATTTTGACCATTATAACAGTTCCCTTACCCGGCTCAGAGCTGATATCGATGGTGCCCTGGAGCAAGCTGGCACGTTCGCGCATGTTATAGATGCCGTTCCCCACGTAGGGATGCGTCTTGCCGGTTTTAAAACCTTTTCCGTCGTCACTTACAGTGAGGCACACAAAGCCGTCGTTGAATTTCAGTTCCACCTTAATAAGGTTCGCCGAAGCATGTTTCACGGAGTTGTTAATGGCTTCCTGAGCGATACGATACAGGTAGGTAATGTTCTTTTTGCTGAGTGTTTCATGAATACTTTCCGATTCGAACTGCACGCTGATGCCTGTTTGCTCGGACGCATCGGTACAAAGTTTGCTGAGACCGGTAACAATTCCAAACTCCAATAAGCCGGCAGGCTGCAAATCGTTTGATATGCGGCGGATTTCATCGATGGTGCCGTCGAATAAATCGCGCAGCTCGACAATGGTTTTGAGGGCTCGCTGTTCATCGGTTCCCAAAACACTTTCAAGCTTCAGTTTAAACGCCACGAGGCGCTGGCCCAGACCGTCGTGCAGCTCCCGTGATAATCGCTGGCGTTCAATTTCCTGTCCGTCGATTACCCACGACAGCCGCATCTGGCGTTCGGCTTTCAGCTGATTCTCCACGGCAACCCTTCGGCTGATGTCGCGTATCACAGAAGCCTTAATCATGGAGCCTTTCAGCTCTATTGCACTTTCCTGTATTTCGACCGGGAATTTTGTTCCGTTCTTACGCACAGCCTGTGTTTCGTAGGTGTATGGATTTATCGGAAGTTTGAATGAGCGCTTGGTGCCCGGGACGATAAAATCGTTGAAGCGCATGGTCATCAGTTCTTCTTCGGTAAAACCTGTAAGTCGGGTTAATGCCTGATTAATCAGCATAGGCACGCCGTCGTTATGCAAAATAATACCGTCGAGCGTGGCGTCGTAAAAATGCACCAGCCGCTCTTCCCGTTCTTTTAATTCGGATGTCTGTTCCCTGATGTGGGCTGCCATTTTATTAAAGGTAGCGGTAAGGGCACCAATCTCGTCTTTGGAAGTTTCGGCAATATTGATATTATAATTTCCTTTGGTGATGCAGTCGGCAGCGACTTTCAGTTTTACAATGGGTCTGGTTATTTGTTTTGAGATTATCCATGTAAAGATAAACAGCGCCAGAGCAATAAAAACGGTGATGAAAATAATTTCATACATAAGGGTTTTGATGGGCACCATGGCTTCGTTCACGTCAATTTCGGCAGCAATAACCCAATCCAGACCCGGAATATTGAGCTTACTGTATGAGCCATAAACCGGAATATTCCTGTAATCGGGATAGCGGCTGGTGCTGTCAATTCCTGAAAAACCATCGCGAATGGCTTTTGTTGCAACACGTGTGCGGAATACAGAATTTTCGCGAAAGCGGGAACTGCTGCGCATTAGTGAATCGCTTCCTACAAGATAGGTTTCACCACTTTCGCCGAGACCATTTTTGGGGTCAACCTCAAGCATTATAGAATTAATGGCGTTTATTGAAATCCCGAACACAAGCACTGCAGGCAATATGCCGGCACCGGGAGCAATCGGTGTTCCGATATAAATGGCAGGGTTCATATCGAGGGTATCCAGACTCAAATCGCAGGTTACGGGCTGATTATGCCGGGTCACTTTATCAAAAACGGTGCGGAGGTTACCTTGTGCCAGAACACCAAAGCTGAACCGTTTGCCGGAACCGACAGAAGAGGCATCAATTTTAATATAGTTTCCGTCGGAGCGCACCAGGAATACATTGTCGTAATATCCGCAACCTGAAATATAGCGACTCAGAAACCGATTGTATTCGTTTTCAAGCTGGCTTTCCGTTAGTTTTTCTTCTCTATTCTGTTCCACAAAATGTTCGTCGAGAATTGAAAGCATCTTCATAATATCCGACGACTTTGCCACCAAGCCGGTTTCGCGGCTCCGGTCGGCAAAAAATCGTTCCATGCTGTTCTTTTTGGCTGCCTTGACAGATGTCAGCTGGTCGTATGTTCTTCTGATCAGTGAATCCTTAGCGCGGTGGTAGGAAAACCCTGAAATCACCGCTATGCTTGCCAACCCGAGCATCAGGAACCACAGAATCATTTTTTCGGTGATGGAGATTTTTTTCATTCTAATGTTTGCTTCTGACAAATGTACGTATAACTTAAAAAGTAAAACCGTATTTTTGCTTCAAACTATATCTATGATATTGATTGCCGACAGCGGTTCTACAAAAACAGCATGGGCACTGGCAGGGAAAAGCCATGAGGTGCCTATTGTATACACCGGTGGACTGAATCCGTACTTTGTTGATGAGGCTACGATAATAGCTACCATCAACACTGAAGTATTGCCACGGCTAAAAAATATCCCCATCGTCAGCGTCTATTTTTATGGTTCGGGATGCGCGCGGCCTGCAAAGGCAGCTATGGTAAAAGGTTCTCTGGGCAAGGTTTTCAAGGAAGCCACAGTAAATGTGGAGTCTGATTTACTGGGCAACGCACGGGCACTGTTCGGAACGAAAAAGGGAATCGCGTGCATACTGGGAACCGGCTCCGGCTCCGGTCTGTATAACGGACAGATTTTCACGCAATCATTGCCGGGACTGGGATTCATACTGGGTGACGAAGGCAGCGGCGCGCATCTGGGTAAATTACTGTTAGCTTCATGGATGAAAAACGAACTGCCCGAAAACATTCACGCTGATTTTGAAACGCGCTATGGCAGCGACAGTGCGGCATTACTTGATAAGGTTTACAATCAACCCAAACCCAATACCTGGCTGGCAACATTATGCAGTTTCATAGCTTCGCACATAGAATCGGCCTTTATGGATGATTTGGTATGCAGAAGTTTTCAGATGTTTTACGACGAAAATATTTTGAAATACAGAGACGCTGTCAAACTGCCGGTTGGCTTTGCAGGCTCGGTAGCGCTTATTTTCAGGTCACAGCTTGAAAAGATTATGGCTAAAAACGGAAGCCATATTGCGGGTATTACGGATACACCCATCCTCGGACTTATCAAATACCACGAGCAATAAGCGCATGGAGAACAGGGCATTTACCGAAAAGATAAATTCTACACCGGTGTTTTTCATCGTAGGCCGCGAACGTTCAGGTACTACCTTACTGCGATTTTTATTTGATGCGCATCCGCAGGTGAATATCCCCATCGAATTTCATTTTATCTGGTTGCTGTTTCATAAATATCACCGTAAAAAAGTCTGGTCAGAAAAAGCATTGTTGCAGTTTTTTGAAGACCTGTGTATGCTGCCGCGCTTCGGTTTTATGAGCATAGATGCTGCAAAACTCAGAAATGACCTGCTGAAGTGTGAAGGCAACAACAGTTTCGGCTGCCTGTGTAAAGTCGTTCTCAGCAATTATATTTCGGTTTACGAAAAGGAAGAAATTACACTTTTTGGTGATAAAAGTCCTTTCTACGCCTTACAATGCAAACAATTACTGACAATATTTCCTGAAGCTAAATTCATTCACATAACGCGCGACCACCGCGATAATATGCTTTCCATGAAACGGGTGAAGTTTGAAGCGTCACTGCTCACTTCTCTTGTGTATCGATGGAAATATTACAACGACGAGGTTTTACAGATAAGCAAACAATTTCCCGAGCGGTTTGTTTCTGTTCGTTATGAAGATCTGGTCGATGCTCCCTCAGAAATGACCGCACGTTTATGTTCATTTCTCGGAATCAGATATGAACCTTCGGTTCTGGAATTTAATTTACGTGCCGAACAGTTCATGAAGCGATATCCTGTCTACGAATTCAACCGTATACATGGCAGTCTGTTCAAGCCAATCAGCACAGGCGGCATTGGCGGATGGAAAAACAAAATGAGTGCAAATGAGGTCAAACGGGCTGATGCCGTTGCAGGGAAAACGGCTGAAACATTAGGTTATGAGCTGCAATTCCCCAAGCCGGGACTATTCACAAAACTGCGTGTATTGCCGGGTAAAATTTACGGAAGGCTCTATTATGTTTATTCGGA
Organism: Bacteroidota bacterium; assembly: GCA_037133915.1. Lineage (NCBI taxonomy): Bacteria > Pseudomonadati > Bacteroidota > Bacteroidota bacterium. The sequence continues at coordinate 15,596 of JBAXND010000049.1, read as the reverse complement.
TATTGCAGAGCGCCTGCCTCTGAAAGTTAAGATATACGGAGTTTATATGCCGCTGGCACGAATTTTTAAACGGGGCTGGTACACCATGTATAAAAAGAAAAAAATGGAGGAAGCAAGAAATGGAAGGTAATTCCGTACATCTTCCGTTTTTCTGCATTGCAGGCAGAGCGCGCTCAGGAACAACACTGTTGCGTATGCTGCTCGATGGTCATCCGGAGCTTATAATTCCGCCGGAATGTGCATTTGTGCAGCATCTGCATTCAAAATTCGCAGCCGTTAAAGTATGGAACAAAGCCGCCATCAAGGAATTCATTCAGTGTCTGCATAAAGAACCCGCTTATGAATTGCTTCATGTAAACGAAGAAAAACTGGAGTCTGATATTCTGAAAGCCGGTGACAACAGTACTTACGGAGATGTATGCAAGCTCGTTTACGCAAACAGTACATCGGTCTTTACAAAAAATCACCTTCGGACTGTGGGCGATAAGAACCCGGCTTATTCATTATATCTGGAAGGTTTAACAAGTATATTTCCGGAAATTAAATTCATTCATATCACGCGTGATTACCGCGACAATATTCGTTCGATGCAGCAGGTCGATTTTGAGTCGGGCATTACCGCATCGCTTGCTTACCGCTGGAAATACTATAACAATAGAATTAATTCTTACAAAAAGAAACATCCCGAAAAATTCATGACGGTACGTTATGAGGATTTGGTAAGCGACACCGAAGGGAATATGAAGACTATCTGCCGTTTTCTGGGAATCTCCTTTTTACCTGAAATGCTTGATTTTACTGATAAAAAGGGTTCCTATTACGAACTTTATCCGCGTGAAGCGCTCAATAAATATCATAACAATCTGTTCAAGCCAATATCCGGAGTGCCCGTAAACAGATGGAAAGAGCAGATGAGTACTTTTGAAATCAGAGTAGCTGATGCAGTTGCAGGCAGTTCTGCAGAAGCGAACAGCTATGAAAGAATGTATAAGAAATTCAATCCCGTAATTTGGCTGTATGCCTTACCGGGTGTTATTTACGGAAGATTATATTTTACGTGGGGGCTTTTCATCAATATCCTCCCATGGTCGCTGAAGATGCGGCTCATACACGGAATGGCGGCAATTTTCAAACCTTACTGGAAACGATATACCGTAAAAAAAAATCAGGGAAACCGGTAGATGCGGCAATTGTCAATGTCTTCGCGTTCGTGAGGCACCGGTGAGTTCTCCACAATATTCTCAATAAGCTGCCAAACGCCATTTTCCCTATCATGTTCTTCGAGAACAGCAGTAAGAATAATGTTGTTGTTGTAGACTTTATCGGCAGCCGCTATAAGCCTTGCGGCGGTATTTTCAAATCGCTCCCGTGTGAGACCATACTTCTGATGTTCCTTTTCTTCTTCGCCCGGGCACATCACATAACCAAAACTCTTTGAAAATTCTATGGCGCGTGTATTTGAACGTATGATACGAGCATAGGTTGCTTTCCCGTTAAGGATATAGAAGCCCGCCTGACACAGCACCAACGAAACCAGTATCGGGATATGACTGTCAATGAGCCCCGGGTCGGCTATGAACATTCCGGTTTCGGAAGTGCGGGATTCCCAGTCTATGTCTTTTTCGTTAAAAAGCCCTATTTGCCTGCCTTCGAACCAGATTATGTAATAAAAATTATTGATATTGTCAATTGAGTGAAACCACGTTTCCTGCATTTCAGGAGTAATATATTCGCGGTAATTCATGTACGGTTGAATATGTGAACTGTTGCGCCACTGCCGCAGCAATTCAATATCGCCGGCTGTGATACGCCTCAACTCAACTCCGTATTTTTGCAGTTTCACTTTAAAATTCTTTTGATGTGAAACGATGGTTTCCTGTTCTGCACCATGTACAGGCGATTCAGATATTCGCCTAAAATGCCGATGCTGAACACAATGATGCTGGTCGAAAAAAGTATGGCAACAATAATGCTGGTATACCCGTGCATAGCCATGTGCATAAATTTACGAACCAGAAAATACAGCCCGAACAGAAAGCTGACGATGGATGATAAAAAGCCACCCCATATCATGATGCGCAAGGGCAGCGATGAATAATAAATCATGATATTGGCTGCAAGACCAAACAGCTTACGGCTGGAGTATGAGGATGCGGATTTCTTATGACTTTTTTCATGCTGCACCTCAACAAAACCGATATCAGAGGTGTACCACAGAAGCAGTTCATCAATAAAAACAAAATTCTGAACATGCGTCAATATCCGCTCCACCAGTGCCTTTTCAATAAGTCTGAATGACGAGCCTTCACCCGGATTTTTCGCAAGCATTTTTCCGGCTTTTTTCAGCATGCTGCTTCCGGTATTCCTGATAACCGAGTGTTGTTTTTTGGCATAATACCCATAAACAAGCGCTGTTTCGTACTCAGTATGATGTGCTATGAGCTTCAAAATTTCCTCGGGCGGTGTCTGCAGGTCGTCGTCCATGGTAATGATATATTCACCTTTGGCAAAACCGAAACCGCAGAGCGTGGCATTATGCTGACCAAAATTCCGGGACAGTGCGATTGCAGTTACCTTATCGGGATGGGCTTTCTGCAGTCTGCTTAAAGTGCTCCAGCTTGCATCGGTACTGCCGTCATCGACGAAAATTATCTCAAACTTTTTGCCTGTTGACGACATGGTTGCATCTGCCCTGCTATACGTTTCATCGAGCGTTTCAGCAGCATTTAAAACCGGGATGACCAAAGAATATACTATCTCGTCCATGGTGGTTTAAGTTAAGGTCAGTCCGCCGTCGAGTACAATAGTTGCACCGGTAACCCAGCGTGAGCCACCTGACAGCAGGTATATAGCGGCATTGGCAACATCCTCGGGCTCACCAAAACCAAATGGATATTGCTTAGAATAGGCATCCACATTTTCCTGAGATGCAATACCACCGATAAATTCATCAAATATCGGAGTTTTCACAATGGCGGGCGAAATGCAGTTTGCGCGGATTCCGCGAGGTGCCAGTTCCAGCGCCAGCACTCTGCAGAAAGCCTCGAGTCCAGCTTTTGATGCGGCATACAGCGCACCGCCATAATAGGGTTTTTCTTTTCCCGATACCGAAGAAATATAAATCAGGGAAGCTCCCTGCACAAATTTCTTTTTATGAACCAGCTGGGCACTCAGATGTATCGCGGAATACAGATTCACCGACATCATTTCATCAATCTGCTTTTGCGTAATAAATTTCACCGGGTAAGGTCTCAGAATGCCCGCGCAGTGCACCATTCCGTCGAGAGCGCCCACGGTTGCCACCAACTCTTTTATTTTATTCTCGTCGGTAAGGTCTGCCTGAAATTGCTGATGACCGGCACCTTCAAGCATTTGATATGTCTGTTGCAAGCGCTCTTCGTTGCGACCGCTGATGATAAGCGAGCCGCCCATTTTACTCACCGAAACGGCCGTTTGCCGGCCAATTCCCGATGAGGCACCTGTAACCAGAATGTGCTTTCCCGTAAGGTCAAATGGAGTACTCATTGCTGTGTATATTCAATTAGTTCAGGACAAATTATTTTATCGGTGTGCAGGATGGCGCTTCCCCACGATAAGCCGACGCCGAATCCGGAAAGCACCATCTTCAGCGGCTTTTCGCGCAGCTCCTGCCCTATTTCAGATACCATAGTTAACGGTATTGACGCGCAACTCGTATTGCCGAATCTGGTTATCGACACAGGAACTTTCTCTTTCTGCAGCTTCATCTTTCGCCTGATGGTATCGTTAATCAGCAGGTTTGCCTGGTGCAGAATCAGATAATCGGCATCTTCAATAGAGATACCTTCTTTACTCAACAATTCATTGATGTTCGGCACGACTTCGGCAAGTGCAAAATTGAAAACACGAATGCCGTCGAGTGCAAGCTGCACGCGGTGTCTGTATATTCCTTCAGATATCTTTTTATAATCGAATGACTTTTTACTGATCAGGTTCCTCATACCTCCGTCGGGAATAATGATGGCCTCATATCCCGAGCCATCGGTGCGGATATTGAATGATGTACCCGGAGTGTTTTTATTCAGTTCAAGTGCAGTGGCAGTGCCTGCATCGCCAAACAGCGGATAGGCGCTTTTGTCGCGGTACGAAGTATGCTTTGTAGAAATATCGCCCACCATCAGCAAACCTTTACCAATACCAAAAGAGCTCATCAGCCCCATTACCGACGATAATCCATAGATATACCCTGAGCAGCCCTGGTTAATATCAATGGTGTAGGTTGTTTGTGGCAGACCCATCCTGTCCTGTATGATGCAGGAAGTGGCGGGCAGCGGATAGTCGCGGCTTTGCGAAACAAATACCAGAATGCCGATTTCGCTTCGGCTCCAGCCCATATCGTCGAGCAGGCGGTTGGCAGCAGCAATTGTAAGGTCGGAAGTGGTAACGCCATCAGCCGCTACGCGACGCTTTTCAACGCCCGTGGTTTTGATAAGCAGGTTGCGTTCCTTTTCCGGAATCCATGTATAATCGTGGTTTGAAATTTCCGCTTCAGGAACACAGGCGGCAATGCCTGCCACGCGAACGCCGCTACAGGTAAAGCTTGCCATTAGTTTATGACCCTGCTTTTTATGATGTTGTAAAGATCGATAACCGTTTTCGAATTCCGAAGATCTTCAGCAGTGATGGTTACATCGTATTCGGTAGAAATCATTGCAATAATGATGAGGGCATTCACCGAATTCCAGTCAAACATTTCTCTGAAATTGCTTTCCGGCTTCAGCAAGCCGGGCTTCAGGTCTTCAAATTCGGCTTCTATCTGTTTGATGAATTCTGATATTTCCATATTAAGTACTTATTTAGGAAAACAAAAGTAATTCATGCCCGCTCCAAATCAAAATCATTTTTTTGGCAGACCGATTTGCCGGATGGGACTCAGAAAGGAGGCAAATCAACTATAATAGTATAAGCGGTCAATGATTTGTCTGTACTTCAGCTCTATCACTCCGCGTTTCAGGCTCATCTTGGGCGTCATTTCACCGGTTTCAATGCCCCAGCAATCGTGAAGCAGTGCAAAGCGACCAATCATTTCGGTTTCAAAAACGAATCTGTTATAATCTTCAATCAGGTTGCTATAAAAGGCAATCACTTTATCGTCGGAAATCACCTCTTCAATATTTTCAAAGGTAACACCATTCGCGCTGCACCAGGCTTGTAAAAATACAGGTTCAGGTATAAGCAGTGCCACCAGAAAATTTTTATTTGCACCGGTAACAAAAGCATAAGAAAGTGCTCCGGTCTGTTTAAGCTTGTTTTCAATAGATTCAGGGGAAACATACATGCCGGAAGATGTTTTAAAAACATCCTTTTTCCGTCCTGTGATTTTCAGAAAACAGCCGTCTACAATTATACCGATATCGCCTGTATGGAAATACCCGTCGGCATCAATAACTTCCGCCGTAACATCAGGATTTTTATAATACCCTTTCATCACGGTTGAGCCTTTGACCAGTATTTCGCCGTCGTCGGCAATTTTCACATCCACGCCTTCAAGTATTTTGCCGATGGTCCCCAGACGGTAATTTTTCGAATGATTGTTAGAAATCACCGGCGATGTTTCCGTAAGCCCGTATCCCTCCAGCACCTTTATTCCCATTGCCCAGTATGCGCACAGAATTTTTTCCTGAAGAGCGGCACCACCGCATACCATTGTTTTAAGCCTTCCGCCCAGATTACGTTTCCATTTACAGAAAACAAAAGCATCCGCTATCTGCTGTTTCATTCTATACCATAACGATGGCTTGCCATTGATGGGGTAGGTTTCAGCAACTCTGTGGGCAAAATTGAACATCATACGTTTGAAGCCCGTCAAGTTTCTGCCGCTTTCAACAAATGCGCCGTAGGTTTTTTCCAGCAGCAGCGGCACCGTAGTCATAAAGCCGGGTTTTACATCGGCAAAATTCCCTGTAATGCCGCCCAGACTTTCGGCAAAATAAACACTCATCCCAAGGTACACATACATATACACAAAAGACCGTTCAAGAATGTGACTCAGCGGCAGATAACTCAACACATGAGTACCTTCACAAATATCGTAACAGCCGGATATCCGGGTAACATTATCAATGATGTTCCGATGTGTCAGCATCACACCTTTAGGTCTGTTCGTGGTGCCTGATGTGTATATAATGGTGGCCACATCGTCGGTGTCCACTTCCGCTTTGCGCGATTCAAGCAGGTGAATATTGCCGGAAGCACTTGCTTTGCGAAGCATATCCGAAAAAATAAAGGCACCGTTTATGTGGTCAAATGAACAGACAGTTTTAAGCAATGGCGCATGAACCGCAATGCTTCGGACCTTGTTATACAAATACTTATTTGCAACGAAAATCCAGCTCACTTCTGCCTCATTCAGAATAAAAATCAGATCGCTTTCGCTCACCGAAGGATTGATTGGAACGTGCACACAGCCGGCCAACATGATTCCCATGTCGACTACACTCCATTCGGGGCGGCTGTTGGAAAGGGTTGCAATATTGTCGCCAACAGAAATTCCCGCATCAATCAAAGAGAGCGCAACAAGGTTTGCTTGTTCTTTCCATTCAGGACCAGACAGATTCACCCATTCGCCGCTTTTCTTTCCCGAAAGGGCAACCTTTTTATTGTATCCGGAAATAGAATAATCCAAAAGATCAAATAGGCGGCTAATCTGTTCCATGAAAAATATAAGTCTCTGTTTTTAGCAAGTCAAAGATATAGAAATAGCCATGACTGAAGTCAGCAAAAAAAGATGATTTGAGGCAGTTTACAGAATTATCGGAATTTCCATTTAAGAATACTCTGAGTTTGCAGGTTACTACAGTAAAAATGCGTTAAGCTCACCGAAAAAATAATTGCACTGTTATTGTTCCAATATGGCTTAACAATTAATCAGACCAACTATTTTTTCCAGGAAATGCGCATCGGTATCATCGAATGAATTCAACTCTTTACTGTCCACATCAAGCACTGCGATGACTTCACCTTTTGAATTTCTCACCGGAACCACAATCTCGGATTTTGAACGGGAGTCGCAGGCAATATGACCGGGAAACAGGTGAACGTCGGGAACAACAATGGTTTCATTACGACGTATTCCCGCCCAGCACACGCCGGTATTTTTTTGCAGTACCTGACAAGCCACAGGTCCCTGGTATGGTCCAACAATTAATTCATGTTCTACCATCCGGTAAAATCCGCACCAAAAGAAGTAATCCATTTTATGGTGAAGCACTGCACTGATGGTGGCCATCTGCGCAGTGATATCATCGCTCTTCTTTAATAATTCATCCAGTTGAGAGACGATTCGGCTGTAGCGACCGGTCTTTTTATCCGTGTCCATGGGTGAAAATGCCATTACTGTTTTATAAATTTTCCAAATGCGGTTGCATCCGTGTTTATATCGGTTATGTGGATTACATAAATGCCGGGTGCAAAACCTGAGACAGAAAGCTTCTCATGATTGGTGATGTTTGATTTTTCCAATATTACCCGTCCTTCTATATCCAAAATAGTCATCTTATATTCACCGTTTGTGAGGTCTATATTCAAAAAATCGCTCACGGGGTCCGGGTAAACAGAGAAGACCAGCTGCGGCAACTCATCTTCAACACCTGTAAGAATAGTTCCATTGTAGCGAGCTACTGCAAAATCAACATTCGATGCGCCATTTGCTCTGCCGGCAACCACAATTTTTCCGTCGGGCTGAAGCGCTGCATCAACGCCGTAGGCATCGGGCGAACCAACCGTTGTTGTAACCAGACCGCCTGTACCAAAAGCATTATCGAGCACACCGGCAGCTGAAAAGCGTGCAAGTGCAAAAGCCTTCACCGAGCCGTTGTCTGAATAGCCTGCCGCAACTATCTGACCATTGGGTTGTATCAAAAGACTGTATGCTTCGTCATTATTTCCCGAGAAATCGGTAAGTACTCTGCCACCCGTTCCGAAAGCCGGATCGGCAGCGCCGGTAGTATCGGTGCGGATAATTAAGAAATTACGGTTCGTTGTTCCAAGGCTGTTGTATCCACTGCAAAGAATGTGTCCGTCACTTTGTCTCTCTACGGAGAAAAAAACGTTGGACTGCCCGGTGCTGGCGGTCTGTGCAATGCCGCCCGTGCCAAAAGTATTGTCGAGTGTTCCGTTCGGAAGATACCTTATTAATACGGCTCTGAGGTCGGAGCCGGCAATAGAATAGCCTGCAACGAGTATTTTTCCGTTTGGCTGAAGAGTAATTGACCATGCGTCATCATCGCCGGTACCGACGGGTGTGGTTAGTTTTCCGGATGTACCAAAGCCCGGATCGATAGCGCCGTTAGAAAGAAAGCGGGCCAGTGCGATATCAGTATTTGAGCCGTTACCTGCCGAACCGGCCACAAGAATTTTTTGGTCGGGCTGGATACACACGGCATGAGCCACATCCTGAGCTGTTCCAATGGCCAGACTCAGCTTGCCATCGCTGTCGAAGGTTACATCAAGTGCGCCGGTGGTGTCATAACGTGCCAGTGCAAAATCATAATTCGATCCATTATTATAATAGCCGGCAAGAACTATTTTCCCGTCTGTTTGGCGCGCGGCAGCGTAGGCGCCGCCTTCCATTCCCATCGGAGTAATCACCTTGCCGGAGGTACCAAAACCCGCATCGAGTGTTCCGTCAGGCAGTAAGCGTTCCAGTGAAAAATTCCATTTTGTGTCGTAACTGCGGCCTGCCACAATAATTTTCCCATTGGGCTGAAGCAATACCGAGCGACCCCAGTCGTCGCCACCTGAAAGGTCGTTAACATTATAACCAGTTGTATTGAACGTGCCATCGAGCGCACCAGGGGTTTGGGCATACAATCCCAGAACAGATAGAATCAGAGTCACAGCAAAGGTCAGAGTTTTCATTACTTCCTGAATTAATTGAAATTGATTTTGATTTTAGCTTCGCCCCAATACAGGCAATCATCACTTTGAGTGACAAATATAAGATAGTTATGAAATAATACAAGAACCTTTGGCTAGAAAAATCTGACAATCATAAAACCGAGAAAGGTTGCCGCAAGTCCCAGAACCACGCTTGCTGAAATATAATATCCGGCATTCAGCAGTTGTCCGTCGCGCAGCATACTGATTGTTTCGTTTGAAAACGCTGAGAACGTAGTGAACCCACCAAGCAATCCTGTAGCGAGAAACATCTTCCATTCATGGCCCATATTGCTTTTGTCGCTGATGCCAAAAACGATTCCGATAAGCAAACAACCAATGAGGTTCACTCCGAGTGTACCAAACGGAAAGGCAGTGGTTGAGCGTGTTTGAATAAATTGAGAAAGCAGATAGCGTGATACGCCTCCAATAAAACTCCCCGACCCGATTGCTAAAATAACCTTCATGAACAGCTATATGAAACAGGTCGCAAAAGTACAAAAAAATTCAGGCTCTCAGCTAAAACCTCCGGCAACAAGCAGGTCACGCTTATTAACGCAGATAGCAGGCGTTTGTGTGTGGTTAAAGATAAGATGCATATCCAGCGAGCTGATTCTTGAAAATAGTTTTTTAGTACGGTTAAGTATAATGTAGAGATCAGAATTAACTGTTTTGCCAAATGCAATGGTTTCATCTGCAAAATCATCGAGGCTCCCGGTGGCAAGGTTTGTAGTATATTCTACATGATGGCGGTCAAAGAAGTTTTCAACCTGCTCTACCATTTTAATCTGCTTGTATTGTTTTTCCTTCAGCGGTATCGCCGAAGGCTTCACCGAGAATATATGAACGGTAGCTCCGGTAGCTTTTGCAATTGCCGTTGCCCAGCCCACTTTTTGCAGGCTGTCGGCAGCATCATCCAACGGGAAAAGGATGTTTTTGTACGGGCTAAATACAGCGCCCTTTTGAATTACAAATACCGGAACCGGCGATTTGGTAACAACCTTCATGATGCTTGAAGCCCTGCGTTTCGGTTCCTCAATGCCGAGCACCATACAAGCAACGTTCAACGAATCGGCCAGTTTGCGCATCTTCAGAATTGACACATTTTTAATAACAACTTCAGTATCCTGAGAATGTTCCTTCCTGAACTTGTCGGCCATTTCCTCAAGAAAAGCTTTGAGTCCTCCCATATTCAGGCGATTTTTTCTCATGTATGCCTTAGTTCCGGGATCAAGAATGTTTAACAATTTAATCGAATAGCCAAACAACCTGGCAATGCCGACCATATGCTCCTGTGCGCAGTCCGATACTCCCGAGAAGTCATAAGGGAACAATATGGACCTGTTAGATTTCACTTCCATAATAGTTTAATAATTTACCTTCTAAAGATATATACAACAGCAAGCGAATGCAAGTATTTTTGCAATTATTTAGATATTTTTTTTAATAAAATAAGCCCGGCATTCGCCAGGCTTACAGTATCAATACTTATAAATACATGATAATTATCAATTATCAATCAATGATTTGAAATTAATTTCCAAACCAGTGTAAAGTTGTGAGCTCACGTGGGTTCACGCACATCACGGGCACCTGCTGCTGGTTGAATATCATTTGTTCATCTTCGGGTTCAACAACAAAGTTAAGGGCGCCCGGGTTTGTCATCACCATAATAAGATCGGCCTTGGTATATTGAGCGTAACTGAGAGTATGTTTGCTGAAGTTACCACCCTTTTCAGCCGGAACGAGCAGGTACTCGATATTATTTTCATCCAGCGTATCGGTAATCTGATTGACGATGCCGCGCAATTTTATCTGAAGTTCTTCGGCAGCATCCTGTTTCATGAACAGATGAATCTTTGAATTAAAGACTTTTGCAATCATAACAGCCCATTTCACTTTTTGGCGAACTTCAGCGGTTGTGCTGACCGGGAAAATAATATTCTTGTAACCGTTTTCGAATTTTGTTCCTTTCTGAATCACGATGACGGGTGCAAAGGCACTGAGAATAACCTTCAGGGCAAAACTTCCCGTGAGGTGTTGCTGAATACCGACTTTTCCGTGAGTACCGAGAACGATGAGACTTGAACCAATTTCCTGTGCCACCTCACTGATGGTTGTAAATATAGATCCTTCGCGGGAAATCACCTGAATGTCGAAATCGTATTTTTCTTTAATACTGAGTGTAATATCTTTCAATTTATCCTGAACTGCGTCTACTCCACGACTTTCTTTTTTGAGTTGTGAAACCGTTTCTTTATTGATTACATGGAGCACCGAAACCTTGAACTTTAAAAATTTCGCCATTTCAACGGCATGCGTAATTGCATTGTAACATACTTCCGAAAAATCAGTCGGAACGAGAATCATTTCTTTCATCAATTTTTCCATAATTTCATTTAATTGGTTGAATCCTGCTTTTACAAAAATCAAAGATAATAAAACAAATTATTCGCCGAGTAAATCTTTGATGAGCCTGATATTTTTCTGTTTTCCTTCTTCATTACTTTTCTGTGCCGATTCAGTATAGAACCGATGTCCTGATAAAAATGCCAGTTGATAGCGGTACCAATCTTTTTGGGTAAATTCTTTGACTCCCAAAAGTTGCCATTCAAGCCTGAGTTTTTGAGCAATAATAAAATAATCCTGGCGACCCAGATAATCCAAATCGGCATCACGGATTATTTTTTCGCAATCATCTGCCGGATTCTGCTCAATAACAGTGGCTAAAATAATTGAGCAAATTTTTTCTATGTCAACCGGAGTATAGTTATAACCGGGAAGTATCCTTCGGGCAATCTCTATAGAGGCAACTTCATGTCCTTTATAGGTTTGAATCATACCCGAATCGTGAAGCACAGCCGCGGTCTTCAAATAAATGATTTGATTCTCGCCCATATTCTCAGCACGCGCAATTCTTTCGGCAGCAGCCAGAACATCAAGGGTATGGCTCACGGAATGATAGTGATAAGATGCAGGAATTTCTTTTTCCAGCAAGTCAAGAATGAATTGCTTTACAGAGTCGAATTTCATTCGAAAATCTTTATGCAATGATATGATTTTTTTATGATTCGACTGATAGATTTATCCAAAAAACATATATAGGTCTTTTGACCTGAAAACGGGGGTATTTTAACGTCTTCCCGGCATTTTTCTAATTATTTATTAATCGAAATTGTAACTTGTCGACGATTTTTAGCGTTTAATCGATAATTAATTGTATTTAATATGAATTATTTAAAAATTGTTGATAATTTAACTGAAGCTATTCCTCTAAATATCAACACGATTAGTAATACATTGTCGACGAACAATGATTTACAATCGACGAAATTATATTTTAAGCACACTAAATAGTATTTTTGTATAATATTATGTATAAATAATGCCGATGAGTACAAAATTACATTTCAACCCAATATACGATCCATCCAAGAAATCAATTTTTCATTTCAGAACCGTTCAGGATATGGAAAAATTTACGTTCACAGGTAATTCAATGCCTGTTTTATTCGATACACAGTGTTTTTCGGGCATGCGCAGCGTGGCCAAAAAATCCTGCAACTGGGCGTTCACTGCGCTTTTGGTCGTCATTTCGACGCTTTTCCTGACATCGGGAAATGAATCGTACGGGCAGTGTCAATCCGGAACACCCGGGGCAACTGTTGTCTTTACCGGCCTGCCGGCAGGAAGTTACACTTCTCCGGTAATCACGCGAAATAAGACCTGCTGCAGTCTGAGTAACGTGAAGTGTGTAAAATTCGACGTTACGCTTGACGCTGATGCCATGGGATTGATATTCAATATTGCATCAGGTTCGCTTCCCGGCACCACCACTTACCAGGCAGGTTGCGGTACAAATATCACTCTTGGCAGCCCTGCCTGTTTGAGCGGTACCGGACCTTTCAGCATTACGTTTTGTGCAAGCACAGCCGGAACGAATTCGTATTCCATTGTTTCCCTGCCCAGACCGAAAGTTCAGCAGGTGGTATACGGCTCAACCGACTGCGGTGCAAAAATTAAAATTGCCGGATTGACCCGTTCAAGCATTACATGGACAGACATAACCGGTGGCGGAACCTACAACTCATTTCTCAACTGTACTTCAGGCTGCGATTCCATAACAGTAAGCACCGGCACAGGTTTCCCTGCATACGTCGACTATAAAGTGAGTGGAAACGTTACGTATTCTTCATGCTTTGGCGCATCAACATTTTCCGATACAGTAAGAGTTTATAAAACAACAAATCTGAGTGTTTCTGTCACTCCCTCAAGTGCAACGGCATGTTCATCGCCGGGTGCGCTGCTTACCGGAAGCTTTACCGGAGGCGCCTCCCCTTTTCATTATTACTGGACGAATGGTTCAAACGGCACAGGCAGTGTTGTTGCAAACAATTCATATACGTACACTGCTACAACTTCGGGTACCTACTCGTTTGTAGTTGAAGACAGCCGTTATCCGGGATGCTCTGCCAAATATGCGAATGCGAGTGTAACGATAACAGCCGGACCGTCATTATCCGTGTTGCCATTTGATCCGCAAGTTTGCGCAGGTACACCGGTAACACTGACAGCGTCAGGAGCGAACTCATACAGTTGGGCTCCTGCCACCGGTTTATCCGCCACAAGCGGTGCAACTGTAACTGCATCAAACCTTGTAAATACAACCTATACCATTACCGGCACTTCCAACGGATGTACCGCCACCACCACCATCAATTATATCTCAATAACACCTCCGATCGTTGAAGCCGGTAGTCCTGACACTATCTGCAAAGGCTCTTCGATCACGCTTCATGGTTCCGGCGGAACAATTTACAGCTGGTCACCCACAACAGGACTCAGCAGCCCTTCAGTTGCGAATCCTGTCGCCACACCACTTGTAACAACCACCTATGTTTTGCACGGATGGTCACCCAGCGGACAGGTTATCAATAACGGAAATTTCAGCGCGGGAAACACAGGCTTCTGGAGCAGTTATATCTACCAGTCAAACCTTATCCCTGAAGGCGATTATTACATCGGGACCAACCCGAATACGTATCATTCGAATTTCTCACCCTGCACTGACCATACAACAGGTACGGGAAATATGATGATTATCAACGGCGCTCCGACTGCCAATGTTACGGTGTGGTGCCAGACCATAGCCACCATTCCCGGTGTAGACTATGCATTTTCAACCTGGGTAACAAGTGTGCATCCGACATCGCCTGCAGTACTTCAGTTCTCAATCAATGGAGTCCTTCTGGGGTCACCCTTCACCGCACCTGCCACAACCTGTCAGTGGACACAATTCTACGCCCTTTGGAATGCAGGCAGCAATACCACCGCCACAATTTGTATCGTCAATCAGAATACTGCCCTTACCGGGAACGACTTCGCACTTGACGATATCAACTTTTCACCGTATTGCGACGCCGTGGATTCTGTAAAGATTACGGTATCAAATCCCACCATTACAATCAGCAGTACCAACGTAAAATGCGCCGGCGGCAACAATGGTTCGGCAAGTGCAAGCGCCAGCGGTGGAATCCCGGGATATAGCTACCATTGGTCGAATGGCTCAAGCAGTTCTGCAATCAGCAACCTTATTGCGGGTACTTATACCGTAACCGCAACAGATGCAAATTCATGTACTGCTACAGCATCGGTTACCATCACACAACCGGCACCTTTGTCTGGAACAATATCATCATCCAATGTAAAATGTAATGGTGGAAATTCAGGTTCGGCAAGTATTTCAGCAACAGGCGGAACATCACCATACAATTATAACTGGTCGAATGGAACAACGGCTGCAGCGAACACAAACTTAGTTATTGGCACTTACACCGTGACTATAACTGATGCGAATTCATGCACTGCCACAGCATCAATTACTATAACGCAACCTTCGGCATTAAGCGTAACAACATCGTCAACGAATGTAAAATGTAACGGCGGGAATTCAGGCTCGGCAAGCGTTTCAGCAAGCGGTGGAACATCACCTTATACTTATACATGGTCGAATGGAACAACAACTGCAGCAAACAATAATTTAGTTGCAGGAACTTATTCAGTAACTGTAACAGACGCCAATTCATGCACAGCTACAGCCTCGGTTACCGTAACACAGCCTACAGTCCTGACAGCCTCAACAACAATTACAAATGGTAATTGTAACGGTGGAAACACGGGCTCAGCAAGCGCGAGTGCGGCGGGAGGAACACCGGCATACAGCTATCACTGGTCGAACGGACTCAATGTATCAACCTTCAGCAACCTGCCGGCAGGAAGCTATTCAGTTACAGTTACCGACGCAAACTCATGTACCGCCACAGCATCCGTAACTATTTCTCAACCGACTGCCATTACAACAACCACTACATCTACCAATGTAAAATGTAACGGTGGGAACTCAGGCTCGGCAAGCGTTGCAGCAACCGGCGGAACATCACCTTATAATTACAACTGGTCGAACGGAACTAGCACAGCAGCAAACAATAACCTGATTGCCGGAACTTACACAGTAACCGTTTCAGATGCCAATTCATGTACTGCTACTGCATCGGTTACCGTAACACAGCCTTCTGCCCTTTCACTGACAACTTCTTCAACCAATGTTAAATGTAATGGTGGAAACTCAGGTTCGGCAAGCGTTTCAGCAACCGGCGGAACATCACCTTACGGTTATAACT
>JBAXND010000048.1 GCA_037133915.1 Bacteroidota bacterium | reverse complement strand
TTGGTGGACCAGTTTGCCGCGGAATGAGTGGACTACTATGTGCGGAATATCCACCTGCCCTGGTGGCGGTATCTTCCAGATTCTGCAGCGCCGGTTTTACTTCGCGTGCAATATCCATAAGGTCGCGCGAAAGTTTGAACTCTGTTCTGAAGGCATTCACATCAACAAAAGGAGGTACCATACCCGGGTTTGCTTCCGCATAATTGATGGACTTTTCTACGAAACCGAGTGATTTATCTCCCAGCTTCAGGCATTTCCTGCGTTCCGATACGGTCATGCTTATCAGGAACGGAAGTTTTGCGGTGAAAGAATGCAGGATTTGCAACGCATCTGCAACGTCCTGTGTCGTGAAGTTCACGTTTGAAAGATTTGAATTAGCCATAACATTTATTTTTTAAGGTTTATAAATGGAGTGGAGCAGCTCAGGGAAATTACCCTCGATTGCCAATGAATTCCATTTATTATACCAATCTTTTAAATGGCTGTTTATATTGTAGTTGAGTACTTATAAGGGGAGCGTTTTGTTCTATTTTTAGGAATAATGAGTTTCAATATTGGAATAATTAACGCGTAGAATGCAGTTGCGCTTTTGTAACGATTGACTTACCTGTTTGTAATTCGTGTTCATAATTATTGCATTATTTGCCGCCCTTACAACTGATATTTCTCAGCTTATACGTACAATGTCTCTGCTGAGTGTTTGCCGAAACGTTTTGATATGAGCAATTTACCGGCTTCGTTGGCTCAAGGCATTATTATCCCCCGTTTTTACAACGATACTAAAACAGAACAGAGCCCGTTAGATTTCTATATTCGATGAATATTTCTAATCAGAGCTCACTGAACTCATAAAAAACAATACGACATGAAAGCCACCATCCCTGTTTTAGTACTCAGCCTGGCTGCCCTTTTCGGATGCAGCAAAAGTTCAGACACCGGTTCAACCTATACCTCAAATTGTACAGGAGCCGAAAAATCATGGGCTACCGATGTAAAACCGATTATAACATCGACATGCAGTGGTTGCCATTCATCATTTACTACCTATAACGGAATCTATGCTTCGCGTTCGGGTGTGAAAACTGTTATAGCGGCAGGCACAGCCCATCACAGCGTATCACTCACTACCGAACAAAAAGACAAGGTAAGCTGCTGGATTGATAACGGCGCCCCCAATAACTGATGTGGCTTATTATTGCCGGAAGTTTTAAATGAAAAAGAGGCTGTCTCAAAAATGAGGCAGCCTCTTTGTTGCACGAAGGTGAATGGTATGCTGTTCCTTCGTTCAATATACCATTTGGTTCACATTATCTGCCAACCGGTTTGGTGTCGTCAATACTCGACGGAACATTTGAATTAACCTTGTTCACGGGTTTATTCTTTGTTGATGCATCCGTTGTTTTTACTTTGTTATCTGCTTTTTTCACGACAGTCTGTCCGGTATTCAAAGGCACCTTCTCATTGATGGTGGTCACGCCTTCGTCGGGGTTGGTGTAGTAGATACCCTGACTTGCCGGAAGGTTGAAAGCTGTCGGATGCAGATATTTTCCTTTGTTTTCCGGTTCTTTGTCAATCTCGTTGGGGATTCGGTTCTGTTCGGCAAAAGCATCATGACGAATACCCGTCACCTGCCAGCTTACCTTTACGTTGGGATGTGTGGTGGTAATCTCAAACTGATTATTGCTCACTTCTTTTGAGATGATGGCCTGGTCAAAGGTTCCTATCACCGTAAGCTGGTAACGGAATTCCATGTTCAGTGCTTCAAAATACGCCGGGAGCTGAACAACTGCTTTGCCTGAAGCATCGGTTACAATATTGCCGTTGTAGATGTTCATCATATCGGGACTTTCAACAAAGCTGTGGTAGAGGTATTTGTTAGCCGGATCAATGGGGTCGTCAATCTTGAATGAGCCGCCTCCCTTGCTCATCAAGCCCACTACTGCTAAACCCTGAGAAATGGTTACATTACCTGTTGATGCATCAATTCTCATTCGTTCGCCCCCGCCGCTGAGCTGAAATATCTGATACGCATCGGTAGCCGGGTTATTTCTCACATTCCATTTTCCTACTCCGGCTTTGTAATAGCGAAGGGCTGCATCGCCACTGAAAGCGTCGATGTCGACCACGCTGAATCCGCTGGTTGAAATGGACTGAATGCCGGTTGAGCCGCCGTGCGACACTTCAAGCTTATGTGAAGGGTTGGTGGTGCCGATACCGAGATATCCGGCTGAATTCAGACGCATCATTTCTGCACTGTTGGTGCCGAAGTAAATATCTGTTGAAGCATCAATGAGCAGTCCTGCGGTGTTTGTAGAAATACGTGCCAGATCGGCTCCGGTGATACCATAAATGCTGGCTCCAACGGTAGTGCCCATCTTTGACAGATCAAGATAATTACCTGCATTATTGTTTGCAGTAAAACTGGCTGTTGAATTGGCGTCGTCTGTTCTTGATAACACGTCGTTGTTTGCTCCTGATGTGAATGTTTCGAGTCTTGTAGTAGGAGTTTGTGTTCCTATTCCCAGGTTTCCGGTACCATTCTGCAGCGTAATACGTGAGCCGCCACCGCCCAGTTCGAATATTTCAAGATCGTCTGAATAAGGGGTGTTGCGGATATTCCACTGATTAACACCTGCATGTCCGAAGCGCAGCGCTGCATCTCCGGTAAAGGCGTCTATATCCACTACACTGAAGGAGGCTGTTGAGGTAACACCGATACCGGTTGAACCACTATGCGATACGGTGAATTTATGGCTGGGGGTTGTGGTGCCTATACCAACGAAATCCGTTCCGGGATCGTTATAGATATTGCTGTTGGCAGTCCAGTTGCTTCCGTCGTGGCGCAGTGTCTGACCGGAAGTGCCTGCAACCAGCGGACCTGCCGGGCCTGTCGGACCGGGCACGCCCGGTACATTGGCCGTTTCGGCGTATAATGCATAGGGTACACTTAATAATTCTGTCGTAGCGGTAACACTGTATGAAATACCACCTGCGGGGTCAGTCTCTACTTTAAGAAAGTAAGGACCTGCCGACCAGTCAATGGCTCCAATAGATCCGGTCACTGCCACACCATTGCCAATCTGTATGGTGGCAAGACCATTCTGGTTGGTAGTAGGTGTCTGTGTTTCCGAAAACACCGCCGACCCGCCGGGGGAGCCCTGCAGAATGCTCACCCTCATACCAACCGTTGCATTGGTTACAAGAACGTTTGACGGATTTCTGATTACAGCCTGATAGCTCAGCAATTGCGGAGCCTGTGCAAAAACTCCTGACACAAGCAGGAGGGATACCAATAGAAACGTGAGTTTTTTCATTGTTACCTGTTTTTAATTATTTTGAATGATTTGATTTCTTTCTGGTTATCACTGATTTTAAGAAAATAGTTCCCCGAACTCAGGTCACCCATCTGAAACGTGGTGACTGCAGAGGTGATGGCATTATTGCCAATCTGCCTGCCCTGCATATCGAATAAAGACCATCTGAGGTTCTGATAGTGGTTTTCGTCAATCGTGAGTGTAAGGACTCCTTCCACCGGATTGGGCATGACCGATGCCGACAATTCAATTCCCTTCATTTCTTCAACCGATGAACTGAATATCTCATAGGGTTGCTGCACGCCCTGAGAAACGGTTGCACCGCCTCCGCTCGACTGCACGTAATCAAGTTGCCCTATTGTGTAACTCACGGAACCACCCGGTCCGGTAGCATCGCCTCCGCTGCTTGCGGTACTGACCTGTGCCGTAAGATTCATTACTCCGGCGCAAAGCAACAGTAAAGACAATACCGTTCGTTTGAAACTTCTCATTGTTGTTGCGATTAGGTTAATAATAAATGTGAACTGTTTTTGTTAACAAAAATCAAAAGTACTGCTCATATAATGCGGATTGCAATAATGCCGCGCTGCGATTTATCAATTATGAAAATTTGCGCATATAGCAGCAATTAAATTCGTAGGATGATAAATAGAATGGTCAAAGCCGGGAAGACACATGATGACATAATCTGCATTCGCTGCTGGAACAGGTATTTCACATCATCGGTATAAAAGATATACATTAAAATGCGAAGAATAATTCATCCTCTGTGCAGGACGTAAAACGCATGAATATTGTTTAAAACCGGTGCCCTGCTTTTTGTCATGTTTGCATCAGAAACAGATTTGCACAACTCCATTCCGCTGTCGGACGTTTGTAACGCGTGACGGTAGAATAATTATGCTTCCAATGCAATTTTAATCGCATAGTTTTATTGAATTTCTGAAATTTTGTATATTGCAGAAGGAAGAATTGCTCCATCACTTTATACGGTCATCATGGCAAACACTTACCCTTACCAAAAAACAATGATATCAGCAGCTATGCTGATAATATTCTTTGTTCTTTTTTCCTGTAAAAAGGATGAAGACATAGCAATGGAATCACAACCCTTCATCACCGATTTTATCGGAAATATCAAAACCGATTCAATCAGTCAGAAGATTTCATGGCTGCAGCAGAACGGAACCCGGTTCGCGTTAAGCAATAACCGTAAAACGATTGCATTGGGAATACGCGATAAGTTGCTTGCCTATGGTTATGCCGACGCTCGCCTCGATTCATTCAATGTGAGCGGTACTTACGATGGAAGCAGTTATAACTGCACTCAGTACAATGTAATTGCAACGCTTGGAGGAGCCGTTCATCCCGACAGCCTGTGCGTGGTAGGAGCGCATTATGATTGCATTGTTGATGAGACCGACCCGCTGGTGGCTGCCCCCGGTGCCGATGATAATGCCTCCGGAGTTGCCGGAATGCTTGAGATTGCGAGGGTGATGAAACAGCAGAATTACAGTCCCCGCACCTCCATTGTGTTTGTTGCCTTTGGCTGCGAAGAACTTGACCTGAACGGCAGTGCAGCGCTCGCGCAGCAGTATTCATCGGCAGGTACTAAAATCGGCATGATGCTCAATATGGATATGATAGGCTATGATAAAGAGTCCGATGCCGGCTCATGGGAGATTAATATCATGTGTTACGATAACTCGGAATCCCTGCGGTCGCAGGCTGCGTCACTGGCAAAAACTTATACCTCGCTCACTCCTGAAAATGATAACCAGTATAATACCGAAGGCGACAGCTATTCATTTAATCAAAAAGGATATCAGGCATTGTTTTTCCTGAGTTACGACGACGACCCGTATTATCACACTATCAACGACCTCAAGTCAAACGTGAATGTTGAATATTGCAGTCAGGTTGTAAAACTCAATTGCAGCATGCTGCTCTACAATAATCAGTAGCACCTGCAATTCGTTGCATCATGAGCGGGCCATGTCTGAATTATCACATTCAGAGGGCTAAATCTGACATCAGCACCCTGATGCTATTGTCTTTTAGACTTGTTGAATAGATTCGAAGCAAGTCCAAAGAATGTTTTATATTTGTGCATACATAGACCAAATCATACTCAATTCAATGAAAAAGACCTTTCTTCTCTTTGTATTTATTCTTGCCGGTTGTGCCTCTGCTTTTTCTCAGGGCGCTGCCGTCAATGCAACAGGTGCGCCTGCTGCAGCATCTGCTATTCTGGATGTAAGCAGTATTACCAAGGGCATGCTCATCCCGCGGATGACAACTCAGCAGCGCGATTCAATTGCGGCGCCTAACGAAGGACTGATCATCTTCAATACCGACAGCAAGTGTTTTAATTATTTCAAGATAGGCAGTTGGTTTGAAGTATGCGGAAACTGCATAGGACCGCCTGCTCCTGTGGTCGGCAATAATGGCCCGCTCTGCGGCGGACAGACACTTAACCTCACGGCATCAACAGTTCCGAATGCAACCTACCATTGGACGGGACCGAATGGTTTTTCGTCCACACAGCAAAATCCGGTAATATCAAATGTTACTACGGCAAACAACGGTGTATACAGTGTTGTTCTTTCCAATCAGAACTGTTCCGGAAATCCGGTAACAACCAATGTAACCGTTACCAGTAATCTCTCATCAGCCTTCACGTTTACTCCGACAATACCATCGGTTGGTACCAATGTAACGTTTACCCCTTCGCAGACGGGGGCAAGCTACAGCTGGACGTTTCAGAACGGAAGTCCGTCAACAAGCACACTTCAAAATCCTTTGGTTACCTGGAGCAACACCGGTACATTTACAATTACGTTGGTGGTCAGCCAGAACGGATGCTCATCGGGTCAGACTTCACAAAATATTCTGGTAGATCCGTGTGTGCACGGAAGTATAACATTCAATTACACCGGCTCGGTACAAACCTGGACGGTTCCCACCTGTTTTAATTCAATTACGGTTGACGCGTCAGGTGCTCAGGGCGGTGGTTCGAACGGCGGTCTTGGCGGGCGTGCCATTGCTACTGTTCCGGTAACGGGCGGGGCTACATTATATATTTATGTTGGTGAACAACCAACCGTGCGTCCGGGTGCCGGAAGCGGAGGTTTTAACGGTGGCGGACAAATTATTGCGATGCCATGCGGCGGTGGCAGCGATGGATGGGGTGGCGGCGGTGCGTCTGATGTGCGCACTTCAACCAGTCTTAATGACAGAATCATTGTTGCCGGAGGTGGCGGAGGTACCGGTTATAGTGGCGGACTCGGTGGTTCAGGCGGTGGTCTTACAGGTGGTAATGGCGCAGCAAGCTGGATTTCGGGGACACAGGGACTCGGAGGTACACAAACTTCGGGTGGCGCAGGTGGGCCTTACAACGGGCAATATGCCGGCTCAGGTTCATTAGGTCAGGGTGGTGATGCAGGTCCTCCTACAACATATTGCACAGGTGGCGGCGG
Organism: Bacteroidota bacterium; assembly: GCA_037133915.1. Lineage (NCBI taxonomy): Bacteria > Pseudomonadati > Bacteroidota > Bacteroidota bacterium. The sequence goes on along the minus strand of JBAXND010000048.1, from coordinate 26,823 downwards.
CGGCGGCGGCTATTACGGCGGCGGCGGCGGTTACGTTTCTGCAGGTGCAGGCGGCTCCAGTTATATCTCATATCCCGGTAGCACCGGAACATCAACAACTGCCGGTTACCGCACAGGAAACGGCGTGGTAACTATTACCTATTAGAAGATAAACTTCTTGATAATACAAAGAGAGGCTTCATTTGTGAAGCCTCTCTTTTTTTATTGAATGATGTGAACCGTACTATCCGATATACAGTCCTTCGATTCTTACTTTGTAGCTGCCATCTTTATTCTTTACAACAGCGTTTACAAGTCCGCTGTGTCTCCACTGCAGCATGCAGCGGCGGGGCAGGAACCAGTATCTGCGGCCTAGCTTAATCGGCTCTTTCGATTCTTTGATGAGTCCTTCGTATGCCTGTGCAACATAATAACCTATATCCACAAAACCTTCGGCACGCGGTCTCAGCGGACCGGTTACGCACCAGTTGATAACGCCATTGCGGGGGTCAGCGCTGGTAACGACACCACAGTGTGTTATCGGGCAGCCGCACGACATGCCCATAGGGCGACCAATCATCACATCATCCTTTTTCACGCCAAGTTCTTTCACGAGGGCCGGATTATAGGGTAGAATGGTTTCGCGCGGACCGGGTTCGTTGTCAAAGCAGTCCATAATAAAGTCAAAGTCGCGGTCAAGGCTGTCTTTCCAGCCCATTTTTTCTGCCATGCCTTCTGTGGCACAGCCGAGGCAGTTCCCGTGGGTTTCTTTACCGCTTATAGCTGCGGTGATGTGGATGCATTTTTTAAGGTCTTCCTTTCCTTCGTCAATCTTAACGGCGAAGTCGAGGCAGGTCTTGTAACCACAGGCACCGCAATCAAGTTTTGGCAGCAATTCCATGGTTTTGTTCTCGGTAATAATCTTTGTTTCCATAATAGAATTTCTATGTTTTGATTAGTTGTCAGATCACTTTCTCTTATTATTAAAATGGTTGGAGTCGCCCCATTCACCATATCCCACGCGGTCACCGGCAATAGCGATGCGCTTTTCAAGGCAGTCTTTACATTGTTCCGCATTTTCGTCGAGGCATGGTTTGTCTTTATACAGCTGATACAGTTTCCTGTTCTTTTCGGGAGTGAGGTTCGGCATAATCACATTGGCTCCCATCTGAAGCGCTTTCTCCCTTCCCATTTTACCAATAGCCTGCAGGGCTGTTGCTGAAGCTATATTGATATCTTTCATTGCCAGCCTCAGCACGGCAATCATTTTCAGCGTAAGCAGTAATCGTTCTTCGGGAGGCATCAATTCATTTCTGAACTGATAGAGCGGGGTGTCGGCATGTTCGATATAGGGACCAATACCTGCCATGTCAATATCCAAATCTTTGAAGAACTTAATATCGCCCGCAAGGTCTTCCTGTGTCTGGAAGGGCAAGCCTACCATAACGCCTGTTCCCAACTGAAAGCCGGCCTTTTTAAGACTGTGCAGGCAATTTATCCGTGTTTCGAAATCATGGATTTTATCGTCAGGATGAATTTTTCTGTACAATTCGGGCGATGAAGTTTCTATACGAAGCAGGTAACGGTGCGCGCCGCTTTCGTAGAATCGACGGTAGGTTTCTTCGGTCTGCTCTCCGCATGAAAGTGTAATTCCCAAATCGTATTTTGTTTTTATGGCCGAAGTAATACGGCACACAAAGTCAATGAATTCTTTGTTCTGCTGTTCACCCGATTGAAGTACAAGTGAGCCGTACCGGTTTTCATAAGCGAAAGCAGCCGCTTCCATGATTTCATCTTCACTCAGCGTGAACCGGTCAATACCCTGATTGCCTGCCCTTATACCGCAATAGAGGCAGTTCTTGGAACATTTATTCGAGAATTCAATCAGCCCGCGCAGCCAGGTAACGTTCCCGACATATTGTTTTTTTACTGCTCTGGCTGAGGCTTTCAGATAATCAAGTTCGTCTTTTGTGTGCAATGCCAGCAGATACAATATCTCCACTCGTGTGAAGGTATCACGTTCAATAATGCCCCGGATATGCTGTTCTGCGGTATTCAATGTTAGCTGAATATGGGATTTAACTTATGAATGCTTGCTGTAAATTCCTGTATGAAGTACAGGATATCTTCTGTGGTGGTGAACCTGCCGGGACTCACACGTACGGCGCCGCGGGCTTCAAACTGTCCGCGTCCCATGGCACTGAGTACATGCGATGCACTTTTTGTCGTATCATTATTTGAGCACGCAGAACCGGCAGAAACGGCGATTCCTCTTTCATCAAGATGCAGCAGCAGTCGCATGGTTTCTCCTTCAAGTCCGCTTATCGCGAAATTAATGATGTTGGGAATGCCGCGGTTTTCGTCTCCGTTTAAATAGAAGCCATCAAATTTTTCCTGAACATTATCGAGAAGCATCTTCCGTATTGCAGAAAGCCGTTCTGTTTCTGACTGCATTTCATTATGACAAATTTCTGCTGCTTTTGCAAATCCTGCGATTCCTGCCAGATTTTCCGTTGTTGAACGCAGGCCCTGTTCCTGACCGCCTCCGTGAAACAGCGGGCTGAGCTGAGTGCCTTCTTTAATATACAGGCATCCGACACCTTTGGGTCCGTAAATTTTATGTGCATTCAATGACATCATTGAGATGTTCGAAGCGCGGACGTCAATCGGTATTTTTCCGAACGACTGGCAGGCATCGGTGTGGAAGGGAACATGATGCTCGGCACAGATTTTTCCGATTTCTTCAATAGGCTGAATGGTGCCGGTTTCATTATTGACATGCATTACCGAAACCAGGATGGTGCCGGGTGTCTTAAGTTCATTAATCAGGCTCGAAGTATCCACAATGCCGTCTTCGCCAACGGGCAGATAGGTGATGCGGAATCCCTGAGTGGCAAGCCATGCGCAGGTCTTTAATATACAGTCATGCTCGATGGCAGATACGATGATGTGATTGCCGCGATGCCTGTTGGCGAATGCCGTGCCTTTCAGCGCAAGATTATTTGCTTCGGTACCTCCTGACGTGAAAATTATTTCTCCCGCTTGCGCATTGATGAAACCTGCCAGCAATGAACGCATTGCATCCATGGCTTCTTTGGAGCGGGTTCCGTATGAATGCAGACTTGATGGATTTCCGAAGCATTCTGTAAGGAAAGGCATCATGGCATCAAGAACCCGGGTATCAAGCCGGGTCGTTGATGCATTATCAAGATATACACTTCTCATGTTTTCGAATTATTCACCTACATAAAAAAGGTCTGATTCCATAGTGCGCAGTACGCCGAAATGATTTTTCGCACCAATCTCTTTTTTGCCAACGCAGATAGTACAGGTGCCCACAGGAGGATTGCCACGCAGGAACATGGGCTGTTCAACATCCACAGATTTCACAATCTGCTTCACGATAGGATCGATGCCGATACCGTACAGTGCATTGCTTTCAACAACCGTAATACCGTGTGCCGATTCCATTACGCGATACCTGAATACTTCGCGCTCTGCCTGTGAAATAAGGTCGATTTTAGTGATGACGCTGATGTCGGCCAGAGTGAGCATGGGACCAATTTTACGGGGCAGGTTCATACCGCTGGTAGCTTCGAGCACTACAATACCCAATGAGTTTTCAATATACGGTGAACAGCGCAGGCAAAGTCCGGCAGTTTCAACGAAGAGGTATTCTGAGCCGGCTTTCTCTGCCCATTCAACAGCTTCGTCGAGTACCACTACATTGCAATGGTCAGGACACAGTTCGCCGGAGTAAATCTTTCGTGTGGGTATGCCGAATTCTTTTGCTATAATTTCGTCTTCATCGGCAAACAGCACATCAATTTTTATGTATGATACTTTGAGGCTTTTAGCAATCATGCGCTTAATTACCTGTCGGATGACTGTTGTTTTGCCGCAGGTCGGAGGACCTGCAAATATGATTAGTTTCATATGCTTCTATTTGTTTTTAGAATGATAATCCTTTAATGTTCTCGTTAAAAATATCTTCTGTGATTTCTTCGCCTGCGCGGATGAGCTTACGGAATTCAAGCATCACATCATCAATCTTTTTAAGTTCAAGCGCTGCGCGGCGTTCGTCGGGTCCGGTCGTGATGAGCTTTTGCATGCTGCCGTTCTTCATAACAATACGGAAATCTGAAAGCAATGCAATGCGTGAATCATGTGTCACAAATACAAAAATCTTATCGTATTTTTTAAGCAGTTCGAGTGCACGTGTACGATGAATTCCTGCATTCTCGATCTCATCCAGCAGGATGATGGGTGAGTTACCGATAATGACCGCATCTGCAATGAGCAGTGAACGCGTTTGTCCGCCCGAAAGCTCTGTCATTCCAGTCGTGGGGATGATGGCTTCACCTGTAAGCTGATTTGCAAAATCGAGCGTTTCGGCGATAATGGCATCAATATTTTCAGCACCTCTGACAGTTGCGTGGATTTGTAAGAATTCACCCACGGGCAAGTCGGAAAGAAAATTTGTATGCTGTGAAATCAGCGCAATAGGGTGCTTCGACGGGTCGAATGTGAAGTCATCGGGAACCGGTTCACCATTGATAAGAACGGTGCGTTCCGAGGGCGTGTTGAAATTGGCGAACAGCTCGATATCATTTATCAGCGTGGTTTTTCCGCAGCCGGTTGGGCCAACGATGCTGATGATGTCGCCCATCTTCAGCTCAAACTCTTTTACTTTTTCGGGTTGGCCGTCTTTGCCTTTTCCCCCGATAATCTTAATCGTTTTAATATCCATATCCGAAAGTTTATTTATTTTAATCCTTGTTAGTCTATAGAATAAGTAGACAAAAGTAAATTTTGTTTATTTTTGCAGAATGAAACCACCATGAAATAGGGCAGATGGTTTTATGAAATAATTCAGTTATTATAAAATACAGTATAAATCCTTTTTACATGACAAGCAATAGTTATCCTGAAAAGTGTGCGCACTGCCTGTTCCGGCAGGTCGTGTGCAGTTATCTTGGTGATGAGGAATTCGACCGGCTGTATTCGAACACACTTCATTTAAGTTACAGACGCGGTGAGCATATCCTTAAACAAGGCAACCGCTTTACGCATATTGTGTATTTGTCGAAGGGCATGGTAAAAATGAACTATGAGGATGAGGCAGGGCGGAACCTGATTCTCACTGTGATTAACGCACCCAGCATGCTGGGAGGTGCCAACGTATTCAACGACGACCTGAATATGTTTTCTGTTACTGCTGTTGAGGAGAGTGATGTGTGCCTGATTGACATTTCCATTTTAAAGGGATTTGCTTTAAGCAACAGTGCCTTTGCGCTTAAATTGCTGGATTTTGTTTCGGCAATGTTCAAAGATTCCATGATTAATTTTATCAGTCTTGCACACAAGCAGGTGAATGGCCGCATTGCCGATATTCTGATCTATCTTTCCGAAAAGGTCTATAGAAGTAGTTCTTTCACGCTCTCGCTTACGCGTAAAGAACTGGCAGAGTTCGCAGGCTGCTCTCAGGAAAATGTAATCCATACCATGACAAGGCTTGAAAAAGATGGCATCATTCAATCAACAAAACGTTTTGTTGAGATACTCGATAATGAGCGTCTGCGACTGGTGGCAAAACACGGTTGAAACCTTAACTATCCTACAAACAGTTTACATGAACTTGTTTGCTGAATCCTGAAATTATTTACATGGCTTCTTATCTGATTTGTTAAAATTGATTTTTAGCAGCGCCATTGTTATATGCAAATATTGAAATGGTTGTATCTTTGTTTAGAATTATTATAAATAACAGAACAATGAAAAATACTATTTTAATACTCGTTTTTATAACATGCGGAATTAGCCTTTCCACTGCACAAAATGCCAGTCAGGTTACGCTGCATTTGGGAAGTGATGCACCTGCTTTTGTCGCGCAGTCAACACAGGGGAAAATAACATTTCCGGATGATTATTTTGCAAAGTGGAAGATTATTTTCAGTCATCCTGCCGATTTTACACCGGTTTGCACATCAGAAATAATGGGACTTGCAGCTATTCAGGAAGATTTCAAAAAGCTGAATACAGCAATTATTGTAGTTTCTACTGATGGCATTAACAGCCACCTTGAATGGATTAACTCCATGGAATCTATTAATTATAACGGACTGGGACCGGTGAAGATTAATTTTCCGCTGATTGCGGATATAGGATACGATGTTGCCAGAAAGTATGGAATGGTTCGAGCCGACACACTTGACCGTCATGCCATTCGTTCGGTATTCATTATTGATCCAGAAAATAAAATCCGCGCCATGTTTTATTATCCTGATTATGTTGGCAGAAATATTGAAGAAATAAAACGCACACTCATTGCACTTCAGATGAATGAAAAGAACGATGTGCTTACGCCTGCCAACTGGAAACCCGGCGACGAGGTTCTTATGAGAAGTCCGAAAACCATGGCCGATGCCGATAAGCTCAAAGCTAAAGAAGATCCCGCTCTGCACATGGTAACATGGTACATGTGGTTCAGAAAAATGTAATATTATTTACAGTTGGCATCAATCGTTGACTGCACGCTTTTCAAACCCATTTCAAGCGCCTTGTTCCAGTCGGCACAGGCACCTTTTTTATCATTGCCGAAAAACTTTGCATTTCCACGGTTAGCATACGATTCTGCGGATGTGGGAGCAAGTTCGATTGACTTATCAAAATCGTCAATAGATCCTTTATAATCGCCGCTCAGCCCTTTCAGGCGACCACGTTTAAGATAGGCGTCGGCAACACCGGGCGATAGTGCAATTCCTTTATCATAATAGGCAATAGCGCTTTTAAGGTCTTTGAGGTTTTCTTTCGCAATAGCGCAAGCGTAATAAATATCCGGATTAACAAGCCCGAGTTCCAGTGCTTTGGTGAGGTCTGCCAGAGCTTCAGCATATTTTTTTTCGTTGAGGTTCGACATTCCTTTAAAATAATAAGCGTTGGCAGAAGTTGAATCGCTGCTTATAGTCTGTGAAGCGTCACTTATAACAGCTTTATAATTCTTCAGCGCATAATTTACATTTGCACGGTTCAGGTATGAATCTTTGAAACCGGGATTCAGCTCAATAGCTTTATTATAATCTTTCAGCGCCTGTTCGTACATTTTCTTATTGTATTCTGCGTTCGCACGGCCAAAATAACCGTAATACAGTTGCGGTTCCTTTGCTATCACATCATTCCATAAGGTAAGGTCATTCTGCCATACTTTTACGCGAGCGTAAGTATTCACAGAGAAAAATATCATCACTGCAGCGAAAAATAAGACCAATACCGACTGTATCATGCCGATGTATTTTGATTTTAAATCGTAGAAACGTCCGGTTACAACCGCCAGTAAAAATGCGAGCCCGATGTAAGGAATATATGCGTAACGTTCGGCTGCAATCTGTTGCCCGACAGAGACGGTCTTTATCATGAGCATGATGTTTGGCAGTAAAAACAGCAGTAATCCGGTGATGATATCTTTGCGATATTTAGGAAGAAAAATGATTAATACAACCAATGCTATAATCAACAAGGGCGAGAGATAATAAATCATTGGTAACAGCCCGCCTGTCGTGGTTGGGAAAGGGATGTATGCCGACAGATGAAGCGGTGCAAAGAATTTCACAAAATAAAATCCGATGGAATAAAATGAAAAAAGAACATTGTCGAAAAATGAAAAGGCAGTGCTTTGGGTACCCAAATCTTTTCTGAAATAGAATGAAACCATTAGAGCTGCGCCAGAAACCAGCAGGAAAGGTATTTTTTCTATCCATGCTTTTGTATCGTACTTGCGTGACAGGAAATAATCAACCACAAAAAACAGCAGCGGCAGCGTCATCGCCTGCGATTTGGAGAGTGCCGACAGCACGAACAGCAGCAGCGAAATAACCAGGTATTTGATGTTACGGTTGCGCTGAACATACAGCACGTAAAATAGCAGCGATGCAATGTAGAATAATCCGTACACCAAAGTACTTCGGGCCGAAATCCAGCCTACAGCCTCAACATTGAGTGGATGAAGCGCGAACAGTGCCGATGTAACCGCTGCCATATAGACATTTTTGACAAGTGCAAGTATCAACAGATACACTAACAAAACAGAAAGTAAGTGCAATAACAGGCTTGTGAGATGAGCCATTTTAGAACTGTTGCCTGCGATGGAATAATCGGTCATGTAACTTATCATCGTCATGGGAACGTACATGCCGAGGTATGATTTCGTAAAAACGGCCTGTATGTTTTTTGAAGTGAGGCCGCGGATATCAGCGTTCTCACTCACATTTTTATCATCGTCCCAGTAAGTGAGCGAATTTTTCAGAGTGCCGGAATAAATAACTGATGTTGCCATCAGGATAAGCAGAATTACGAGGTGTTTCAGATACTTGTTCTGAGCTTTAGGTTTTAATACTTCGGTTTCGGCAGTGTGTTTCATTGCTTTTTTGGTTGCCTTTGGGTGCTTTGCAATTTTTTGGGTAGTTGTCTTTGCCATATCCTTGCTGTTTCAATTGTGTGTTACTTTTGTATATCAGCTGAAAGTATAAAATCAAGGTAGTTATCACGGTTGATTACCTGAAATGGAACATCAGGGTAACCTTTCGAAAATGCGATGGGGATTTTTGATGTTCCTTTTCCCCAATTGCATTCGAAGGCGTGTATCTCATCTCCTGATACTTCAATTAAATCTATTTCCTGACCATCATAAGTGCGCCAGAAATAGTGAGCCTTATTCAGCCCCCTGTTATTATTCATCTTTATCCGTTCGCTCAGGAGGTAATTTTCCCATAGCAAACCTGTATCATTGCGCATAGAAAGAGGCGCGAAATTTCCGATAATGGCATTTCGAATACCGGTATCAACAAAATACCATTTACTGCCTTTACTAATTTCTTTTCTGAGATTGCGCGAAAACCCTTTGAGACGGAAAATGATAAAAACTTTGGATAACAGATCAAGATATTTTTCAACGGTTCCTTTACTCATTCCCAACTGCCGTCCTATTTCATCTAAAGAAACCTCTGTTCCAATCTGGAATGCGATCAGCTGCAATAAATCTTTCATTTTGCCGGAATTTCGCAATCCGTCAATTGAAAGAATATCCTTTAACAAATAGGCATTTACCATTTCCTGCAGGTATTCCCGCTTCTCGTCAAAACTGCTGAAAAATGCGGGCTCAGGGTAGCTGCCGCATATTAGCCGCGATTCGAGGTTTTGGCGTGTTTGCAATATGTTTTCATAGGCATTCAGTTCTTCTTGACTGAAAGGGAACAGCTGATAGGTCATACTCCTGCCAACGAGAGGCTCACCGGCATGATTTTTAAGATCAAATGAGGATGAGCCGCTTGCAATCACTTTGATACCCGGAATTTCATCAACAATAAGTTTCAATTTTTGTCCGATATCAGAGATATTCTGTGCTTCATCTATTACCAGTATTTCTATACCCTGAAGCAGCGTTCTGTAATTTGATATGCTTTTTTCTTCTAGCAAAAGCTTCGCATCATAATCTTCCCCGTTCAGCACCAGCGATTTCCCTTTAAAATCTTTTATCAGTTCTTTAAGCAGGACCGTTTTACCAACCCTCCTGGCGCCATAGAGCATAATAACTTTATTGGATTTTATCCGCTTTGATATTCTGTCCTGAAGGAAACGAGGTATCATTTTTTTACTTTATTTTACAATACAAAAATAGTAAAAAAGCAATTACAATGGCGAAATTAATATTAATTCAGCCATTATAATGTCGGATTTATCAAATAAAATTTCATTAATTTCGGTGAAATTGGTTGATATAGAATATTATAAGCGATAAATATTCTTTGTGTGTATGTGTAAATTGGAACAGCCCCGAATACAGATGATAAAAGTGGTGAAACTTTGCGAATTCTCAGGGGGATTTGTCTCAATAATATTCCTAAAGTACCAAAACGATACTTCCGCGATAGGTGTATTTTTTCCCGTTCAGGTCAAAGAGCTTGATTACATAAGAATAAACGCCCAGGGCTGCATCTTCAAAAACACCTTTATTATCAACTTTGCCATTCCAGCCATCGCCCCAGGTGGTCGAATAAAAAACCATTTTCCCCCAGCGATCAAATACACATACCGAATAATTATCTGCTGAAATGCCTGTTCCGACCGGAGTCCAGATATCATTCAATCCATTATCATCGGGTGTGAATGCATTTGGAATAAATACCGCAAACGGTTCCCGCAGTTCTACTGTAGTAATGGCAGAGGCTGTACAACCATTGGTATCTCTTACAATCAGCGTTACGTTATACATGCCCAGATTGTCATACTGATGATCTTGTTGCTGTCCGTAATAATAACCTGAACCATCACCAAAGCTCCATCGCCATTCGCTTATGTTGCCCGAGGAATTTCCGGTGAAATGAACTGCACCATCCATCAGCGTGAGTGCCGGAGGTGTTGCTGTAATAGATGCGCTGAGGCTGTTGTCGTCAGAGATAGTGCATGATGCGGTGCTTATGCAGGTGCCGTCAAATAAGGTAACTGTGTAGTTGCCTGCAGAAAGTCCGGTGGCTGTTTGCATTGTTTGTTGCGGGATACTGTTCCACAAAAAGGTATAATTTCCTGAACCGCCTGTTACCATTGCTGTAGCGCTTCCCTGCCCATTTCCGCAAAACTCATTTGTTGTAAGAATCGTTATTGATGGTCCGCCCGATTGTGCTACGTTGACAAGAGCTGAGGCCGTACATGAATTTGCATCACTTACTGTAACGGAATACGTGCCAACCGGAACATTCTGCAAAGCAGCACCTGTCTGGGCCGGATTGGTGCTCCAAATATAATTATACGGTTGCGTTCCTCCGGTTGCGGCGGATTGTGCACCGCCGTCAGACATGCCACATGTGGCGCCCGTGCTTCCTGTAATAGTTATTGAAGGACCGTTCAGATTGTTAATAGCAGCTGTTGCTATGCTTGTACAACTTCCGCACGAAACCGTTACTGTATAGTTTCCTGCCGATAATCCTGAAATATTTTGTGATGACTGCGACGGCGATGTATTCCAGATATAGGTCAGGGCTTGTGCACAGCTTCCGCTGACAGTGGCTGCTGCCGAGCCGTTCGTCTGTCCACAGGTAGCATAGGAAGTTGTGATGGTCGCATTGATACTGATAACATCGATAGAAATATCTGAGGTGGTTGTTTGTGCGCACTGGTCAGTAACGGTTACGGTATACACAATATCAGAAGTTGGATTCACTGTAATCTGAGGAGCGGCACCGGCGCCGTTGTTCCATAAATATGAGTATGTGGGGATGCCTCCCGTTACAATTGAATTTATCGTCAATGAAGAGCCGGAACAGATACTTGTATCGTTGCCGGCATTTACATTCAGCGGCGTATAATTTCCAATAAAAATTGTATCTGTAACTGTACCGCATCCGCTGATATAACTAATAATCACTGTTTCGGTACCTTCTGCAATGATGTCTGAATTCGGTGAAACGGCTACAGCAACTGAATCTTGCCCTGCAGGAATGGTAATACTGTTAGGTATTGCAGGATAATCGATACCTGAGGTTGCACTACCGCTAACGGTATAATTTATTATAATGGGTGAACTTGCCGGCGAGGGTACAGTAAATGAAAAATATCCGGAAGAACATCCTTCTATAGCTTGATTTCCTAAAGCAGGGTTGGAATATGACGTGCTTATTGACGGCGCATTGGATGTAAAACTGCTCGCTTCTAAAAACACACCGGAATCATACAAACCGTTGTAGTCATCGCCTACTGCAAGCTTTACATGATATGTCTGGCAGGGCGTAACATGGCACCATGCCGTGAGAGGCGTGGTGAAACCGTTGAAGGCAATAGTAGTTCCGCCAAGGGCTGTATTATCGACATAGTAAAACGGATAGCTGAGTGAAAGACATCCTGACGAAGCATAACTGCCCCCAGGCGAACCGTTGTTTACAGTGTTGATAGCAACCGGCAGTGCGGTTCCCGGGATACGGGCAATATTGTAATTGGTATAATTTCCACCTGACGGATTTACACCTGTGATAAAGAATCCGAATACATCATTGAAATGTGAGCACACATAATTCGGATATTCTTCGGACCCGAAGACATAGCGAAACTTGACCGTGTCAGATAAAGGAATAAAATCAAACTCAAGAATGCAGGCATCATAGGTGTTGCCGCCTCCGGTAAGTGCATCAAGCTGTGCGTCGCCCGGAAGGCCTAGATTTACATTCATGAAATACAAAGCAGGATGTGGGATTTGGCTGGCAGTGCCGGTGCAGAGCACAATACCATCGTTCAGTCCGAGGTTGGTTGTACCGCCGTTGGTGAAGGTTCCGCGTGATGCTGCTCCGCCTGAATAGGTAACGTTGGAAACGGTAACTCCACCGCCAAGAAGTGTATTCTGCACCATCTGGGCCGGTGTCATCGTTGTACTGATACCAAGCTGAGCAACTAAAATTGAAAAAGGATATCCTGATAAGACCAGAAAGAGCAGTGTGGTAAAAAGTAATTTTTGCGAAATCAGCCTTATCATAACAGGGCTTTGCTGAGTTTTTTTTAAGTGGGAGCAAAGGTACGGATAATTTACTGCTCTTGTACAGGTTAGGTATTATTTTAATGTTAATATGTGTGTGTGGAAGTGATATGTGTCAGTTCGTTTTTTAGACCCGAATTTGTTCGACAGCTCCCATTGTTGCATATAATTGATAATTTTGATGAGATTTTAATTCATACCGGGTGACGATAATATAGAAAATCATATCGCTATTATGATAACGATTGGAGAATTCAAACAGGGAACCGAACATGAGGTTTCACAGCTTATATCTTCTGTTTTTGATGAATTTGTAGCACCGGATTATACTGAGGGCGGTGTGAATTTTTTTAAAGAGTTTATTCGCCCTGAAAAATTTATGGAGCGCATCATGAAAGGCGATTTTATTCTTGTTGCTGCGGATGAAGATAAGATTGTCGGAATGATTGAAGTGCGGGACAATGATCACATTTCTTTATTATTTGTGGATAAGAACTATCAGCGCAGGCTTATTGCAAAAAATCTTTTTCAGGAAGCGCTGAAACATTGTCGCAGCATTGACCCGGAGCTTTCAATGTTCTATGTGCACGCATCTCCGTATTCAATTCCTGCCTATCATAAAATTGGATTTGCCGCTATTGGCGGGATGAAAGAAGCGAATGGCATCTTCTATCTGCCCATGGCAATGACGCTTCAGTCATGGCCTGCAGGAATATAAAAAAATGAAACTTACTTTAAATTTGACAGCTTACCAGGTGATGGTAAGTGACCCATTCCCTGAATTGGCTCCTTGTGTATGCGTTACATTGGATGTTCCGGTACCTGTATAACTGCTTCCACCTCCTGCACCGTTGATTTGCATACCGCCGCCGCCATAGTAACCGCCACCGCCACCGCTTCCACCGGATGATGTGCAACTGCCTGACCCGGTGATGCCATTGCCTCCCTGACCAAGTGAGCCATTCTGAGCGTAAGCGCCGGGCGCACAGGCACCGTTGTTGTACAAGCCGCCATTTCCACCTGCCGATTGCGTACCTCCTGTGGCCCATACACCTGCCCCGGGAGTTGAACCTTGCCCGCCGGTGAGACCACCGCCGGCACCACCGCTACCCTGTCCGGAACCCGCGCCGGCACCCGCTACTACAACGCGGTCTGAGAGAGCTGTTCCGTTCACACGAATGTCTGTGGCACCACCACCGCCTCCGCACACATTGCTCGATACGGGTGCAGAACCCCCACCATTATATCCTCCATAACCAAGCAGTGTGCTGCTTGATTGCTGACCTTGCTGGCCTACAAAAATATTAAGAGTACTACCCGGAGTTACGGCCAGTGTGCATTGGACCCGACCACCTAAACCGCCTGCCGCACCATAGCTTGCACCGCCCTGTGCGCCGTAGGCATCAACTGTAATTGAAGTGATGCAACCCGGAACGGTCCAAGTCTGAGCACCACCGGTATAGCTGAATGTTTGCGAGCTGTGTGTGCAGTTTACAACGGAAACATTTGTCTTTGTAGTATCGGAAATACAACCGTTCTGTGTTACAATAAGACTTACCAGATAGGTACCGGTACTGGCCCATGTAACGGAAGGGTTTTGCACTGTGCTTGATGCCGGGCTTCCGCCGGTAAAGCTCCAGTTATACGAAGCTCCCGTCACTGTCGGACTAAAGGTTATGGCCTGTCCTATATTTGGGCTTGAAGGTGAAAATGTGAAAGTGGAAACCGGTTTCTGAGTTACGATGACGTTAATCGATGTTGCATTGCTCACGCATCCGTTCGTACTAGCAATTACTGAATAAGTGCCCGACATGGCTGTAATGGCATTGGGTATTTTGGGATTTTGAAGGGTGGAGGAAAAACCATTGGGGCCGGTCCAGGAATAAGTAGCATTCGGAATAAATGTTGCGTAGAGTTTAATTGAGTCGCCGGAGCATACAGCGCCATTGCTTGTAACAACGGGTGTCGGAGGCGCAATACAATTCCCGCAGAGCTCAAACCAGTTTCCGCCACGATAAAAATTAAAGCAATTGGTTGTGATATTAAAAATGAGCAAGCCATTTGCCGGACTCACAATTGCGTTGCGTTCGGTAGTTGTAAGGCGAGGGACAAGCATGCCTTTATCATTGAAGCTTACATCAAGTCCTGCTGATGGATCCGGGGGATTGCCTGTACTATTAATACCTGTTCCCTGAGCAAAGTTTATCAATGAAGATAAGACTATTACGAATGTTAAAAATAGTGAACGCATAGAACAAAATTTGGGTAGAATATTGTTTACACTCTTGAAAATTAAAATTTTTATGCCATATATTATTTGGCAAATTTAGTAAAACTTCTATTTGTTTGCTAAGTAAGTAATTATTCATATATGACAGAAATATTACATTATCGACGCTGTTCAGGTGTTATTTCATGGCTATTTATTCAGTGGGTTTTCATAATTTTGCACATTATGCTGCCATTTTAGACGTAGTACATAAACTCAAAATTTACAACAACTCCTTTTCATATGAAAAACTATTTTAAAGTTTCTTGCGGTGTACTTCTTATTCTGGTATTTATTTTGGTTTCATTCAACGCCAATAGTCAGGGAACTGCAGTGAATACTACCGGTGCCGGGCCGGATAATTCCGCAATATTTGATGTGAGCAGCACACAGAAAGGGATGCTGATTCCGCGAATGACGGAGCAAGAGCGCAATGCCATTGTGAATCCCGCCAATGGATTAACCATACTGAATACTACGAGCAATTGTTTTAATGTTTACCTCAATGGATATTGGACACAACTTTGTCCTAATTGCATTGCTCCTGCTGCACCAACTGCCAGCAGTAACGCACCAATTTGCAGTGGCGACACGCTCAGATTATTTGCAAGCACGGTGCCCGGAGCAACTCAGTATTCATGGACCGGACCCAATGGTTTTTCCTCCACAGCACAAAATCCAAAAATTCCAGGTGCTCTTTTGGGCGGTATTTATCAGGTTGCTGCTTCAAATGGAGTGTGCACAGGTAATTCCGGGAGTATAACTGTAACTGTAAATCCGGTTCCATCCTCGGCATTTACAGCCAATCCATCAAGTCCGATTATTAATGTGGCTTGTGTATTTAATCCGTCGTTAACAGGTGCAACTTATAGCTGGACATTCCAGTCGGGCAGTCCGGCTAGCAGTACGTCACAAAATCCATCTGTAATCTGGAGCGCAACCGGAACGTACAATGTTTCGTTGACGGTTTCACAGAACGGATGTCAGTCTACTACAAATTCTCAGATAATTGTGAACAGTTGTTATAACCATGGTCTGAATCAGGTGTTTTCGTACACCGGTGCAATGCAAACATGGACTGTACCTGCCGGAATTTGTACAGTGACTATTGAAGTATGGGGTGCTGAAGGCGGTGCCGGTGGAGGCAACTACCAGTTAGGCGGTTTGGGCGGATATGCTACAGGTACTTTGAATGTTACTTCCGGCCAGGTGATGAATATTTTTGTTGGTGGCAAAGGTGTTGACAATACTAACGGTGCGGCCGGAGGCTGGAATGGCGGTGGGGTTTCTGCCCAGGGTTATACCGGTTGTGGCGCAGCCGGATCAATGGGTGGTTCAGGTGGCGGTGGTTCCGATGTTCGCATTGGAGGCACGGCGCTTACTGACAGGATAATTGTCGCCGGTGGTGGCGGTGGCGGCGGAAATGATATTTCAACCAGAGCAGGCGAGGGTGGAGGAATTACCGGAGGCAATGGCGCCGGACCATATATGGGTTATGGTGGTACTCAGACTGCCGGAGGCACTCAGGGAACCTATTGTTATTGTACCTGTGCATCTGACGGAAGCTTAGGTCAGGGCGGATATGGTAATGCAAATGATGGCGGCGGCGGCGGTGGCGGATATTATGGCGGCGGCGGCGGCGGTAACAACGATGGCGGTGGTGGTGGCTCCGGCTATATAGGCGGCGTGCAGAGCGGAAGTATGCAAAACGGAATTCAATCCGGCAATGGTCAGGTAAAAATTAGTTATTAATGGAGTTTCAGCATCTCCTCATTGCAGGCATTGCGGCTTTGGCAGCCGGTTTTGTAAATGCTGTTGCCGGTGGTGGTACTCTTATAACTTTTCCGGTTCTAATTGCCCTTGGTGTCAGTCCGGTTTCAGCTAACGTTACAAATACTATTGCTCTTTGTCCGGGCTTTTTCGGCGGAACTTTTGCCCAGCGACATGACATCGCCTCGCTGAAGGAACGTTTTTTGGTACTGATGCCTTTCGGTATTGCCGGCGGTATTGCTGGCGGGCTTCTGTTGCTTCATACAACGGAATCATCTTTCAGGGTGCTGATTCCTTACCTGATACTTTTTGCAAGTATATTACTTGCAGTACAAAGCCAACTTAAAAAAATAATTACCCGAAAGAATCGTAGTGCTGTTCCTTCTTTTATTCATAAAGCAGGCACTTTTCTGCTTATTTTTCTGGCTTCGGTTTATGGTGGTTACTTCGGGGCCGGTTTGGGAGTAATGCTCATTGCTGTTCTGGGCTTGGTTTACAACGATAATATAAACAAACTGAATGCGCTGAAGCAAGCACTTTCACTTTGCATCAACCTTACGGCAGCTGTCTATTTTGCATTTTCCGGTAAAGCACAATGGTCGTTCGTAATAGTGATGGCTGCAGGTGCTTTGGCGGGTGGAACAATAGGCGGAAAGCTTGCGCGCAAAATGAATCCCGGAATTTTCAGATGGCTCATCGTGTGCACCGGTATCATCGTCAGTCTTTTCTACTTCTTCAAATAGGGATTATCTGAATATTTAATTTAATTTATCGGGTTTCCTTATCTTTGCCTGAAGAACGAGCTGTTCATTTCAGCCTGAGAAATAGTTTGAGAAGGCAAAAATCAACATTAGGAAATTTATTAAATAACGGAATCATGAACTCCAAAACTACAGGTAAAACAATTACTGGTGTAATTCTCTCATTGATGCTTTTAATAAGTTACTCATCACTTTTCGGTCAGGGTGCCGCAGTTAATACTTCCGGGGCGCCTCCGGACAACTCTGCGATTTTTGATGTGAGCAGTAATCAAAAGGGTATGCTTATGCCACGCATGACTGAGCAGGAACGCAACGCAATTGTAAATCCGGCCGATGGATTATTGATATTTAATACCACAACAAAATGTATTAATATTTACACAAATTCATTCTGGGGGCAGATTTGTCCTAACTGCATACCTCCGGGCACTCCGGTAGCTTCGAACAATGGTCCTCATTGTTCCGGTGACACATTACGTCTTTTTGCCAGTACGGTCCCGGGAGCGACTGCGTATTCATGGACAGGTCCAAACGGATTCACATCTTCTGCTCAGAATCCGATAATTATAAATGCAGGCGTTTTATCTGCCGGAACGTATCAGGTAACTGCACTGAGCAATACCTGCTCAGGAAGCCCTGCGTCTACTTCTGCTATTATAAGCCCTGTACCAGCATCTACTTTTTCATCTGTACCTTCTTCACCATCAATTAACCAGAATTGTACCTTTTCACCAACACTCAGCGGCGCATCTTATTCGTGGACTTTCCAAAGTGGAAATCCTTCAACAAGTACACAACAAAATCCTGTTGTACAATGGGCGAATACAGGTACGTATAATGTGTCGCTGACCGTAACCCAAAATGGGTGCTCATCAACAACAACTTCTCAGATATCAATCATCAGTTGTTATGTTCATAATCAAAGCCAGACTTTTACAGCCACTGGTTCGATTCAAAACTGGATAGTTCCAGCAGGCGTATGTTCGGTAACGATTGAATGTTGGGGCGGTCAGGGTGGAAAGAATGGAAACAACCAACAATTTGGAGGTCTGGGTGGTTATGCTACTGGTTCACACGTTGTGAATCCCGGCGACAGCCTGTTCATTTTTGTAGGGCAGAGTGGCGACAATGGCGGTTTCAATGGTGGCGGAAGTTGTATCGGAACCTATGCCGGAGGTAAAGGAGGCGGAGCTTCTGATGTGCGAATTGGCGGAAAAACACTGAATGACCGCATTATTGTTGCGGGTGGCGGTGGCGGTGCTGCCGGCTATAGTGGCGGTTATGGCGGATGGCAAGGCGGTCAGGGTGGTAATGGGGGTGGCTCGAATGGAGATCCGGGCATTACAAATACACCCTACGGAAGTGGCGGAAGTCCGGGTGGCGGAGGTACACAAACTGCCGGCGGCGTGTATGGAACTGATGGTGGAAATTCAGGCGGATGCATCACGGGAACAGCCAGCTCGTTCGGGCTTGGCGGTCGTGCCGGAGGTAATACCAACGACTGTGGCAGCGGCGGCTCGGGCGGTGGCGGATGGTATGGTGGCGGTGGTGGCGGATTTGGCAACTGCGGCGGCGGCGGTGGCGGCGGTGGCTCGTCATACATTGGTGGCGTAACCGGCGGCTCTACTACGTCAGGTTCTCAATCAGGCGACGGTTCAGTGAAAATAAGCTACTAGAATAATTTATCGAAATTAAAAAATGGGAATGAAAATTAAATTCATCTTTCTGATCAGTGCTTTTATAATAGCAAGCGGAACTTCACGTTTATTTGCTCAGGGCGCAGCCTTTAACAATACCGGCGCTCCTGCTGATCCTTCATCAATGCTCGATGTAACCGGCTCAAACAAGGGCGTTCTGATTCCCCGTGTCGCCCTGGCAGATTCGTTGGATGCAACAACAATCCCTTTGCCTGCACAGAGTTTGCTTGTTTATAATACCAATACGGTGAATGGATTGGTTCCGGGCTATTACTATAACCGTGGAACTACAACATCACCCAAGTGGACGCAGTTACTTCCCAACCCGGCAAGCGTTGATTTGAATATGAACGGACATAAAGTGGTCAATGTAGCAACCTGCACGAATAATCCCGATGCAGCAAACAAGGCTTATGTTGATGCACAAATTGCACTGGTTGGAGGTAGTTCACCATCCTGTTGCATGCCTAGCATGATAAGTGATGAATCATCATCAACGATGAACCTGCGAATGGCATGTGAGTATTGCCGTACACTAACTGAAGGCGGTTTTACCGACTGGCACCTGCCGACTTTTCATGAACTGATGTATGTGCTTTCTTCTTCGTCGGCAACGATTGCAAATGATGTCTCACCAAACTATATTTGGATTGGTGATTATGATACACAGTATGGAACGTATATTTATCAGATGCGATTTTCCGACGGTGATATTATCCGTATGTATGCAACGTCGAACGGACGGACACGTTGTGTAAGATGACGGTTGCATTTTGTTATAAACAATTACCAGTTGCTTTGAAAATATTATGCCTGCTAATAATTTTAAATTAATGAAAAAGATATTTTACGCGTTTGCACTGATTATTTCAATAATCTTTTCACAATACAGGGTTTCCGCGCAGGGTGCTGCGGTTAATACATCTGGAAACGCTGCTGACCCTTCAGCAATCTTCGATGTGAGCAGTAACAGTAAAGGCATGCTCATGCCACGCATGACCACCACCGAGCGTAATGCAATAACAAATCCGGTTGAAGGACTTATCATTTTCAATACAACCACCAAATGTTTCAACTTTTTCAAGAACGGTATATGGTTTGAATTGTGTGGAAATTGTGTTCCTCCTCCTGCACCTGTTGCATCAAATAACGGACCCATATGCAGTGTAGATACACTGAAACTTTTTGCTACGACGATTCCGAACGCAACTTATAGCTGGACCGGGCCGAACGGCTTCACTTCCTCGCTTCAAAATCCGGTGATACTCTTTGCCGACAGTACCAAGAGTGGCACTTATTCCGTGACCGCCAGTGTACAGGGGTGTACAAGCACAGTGGCAACAACACTTGCAAATGTCAGCACCATACCGTCATCTGCTTTTACCTTCAGCCCTTCGCCTGCCGTTGTGAATATTGCTACTGTCTTTACTCCTGCTGTGGGCGGAGCAACCTATTCATGGACGTTTCAAAATGGAAACCCGGCAACAAGTACTGCCCAGAACCCTTCTGTGCAATGGACAGCTACAGGAAGCTATACTGTTGGACTTACCATAACGCGCAATAGTTGTACGGCATCTTCAGCACAACAGGTAAGTGTAACCAATTGTTATAATCACAGTCAGTCATTGACGTTTAATTATACCGGTAGTTCACAATCATGGACGGTTCCGTCAGGTGTTTGTAATGTTACCATTGATGCTTATGGTGCTCAGGGCGGCGATAACCCTGCACGTACAGGCGGATTGGGTGCGCAGATTAAAGGCGATTTCAGCGTTTCGTCAGGTCAGGTGATAACTGTAATCGTTGGAGCCAAAGGTCAGTCGGGTATTGCTTACAGCGGATATACCGGTGGCGGCGGAGGTGGCGGAACAGGCGCCGTAATTGGTTCAACGGCTCTTGTTATTGCCGGAGGTGGCGGTGCCGCCGGTCATCAAAATAATGGTTTGCCCGGATTGACCGGAACAAGCGGCGGCTGCGGTTTTAATCAGGGAAATCCTTGTTTCACGGGCGGCAGCGGCGGCGCGAACGGAACAAATTCTAACTGTGCCGATGGCGGTCAGGGATGGAATAACGGTGTTCCATCAAACGGACTTTGCAGGACCCAGTGTGGTGGATACGGATTGGGTGGCGGCGGTGGTGCATCATCAACTCAGGATCATGGCGGCGGCGGTGGCGGTGGCTACAGCGGCGGCGGTGCCGGATGGGATGGTGGAGCTGGTGGCGGTGGCTCTATAAATAACGGAACCAATCAAACCAACACCGAGGGTGTTCAGTCGGGCAATGGTCAGCTAATAATTTCGTGGTAAGTAAGTCATTACCTTTTAAAGTAATTATTACTCAAAGGCTCTTCACTATCTGGCAACCGAGAATCTTGTAAACGAGGTTTTGGTTCCTTTCTGATATTTGAGAAAATACATGCCCGGCGAAACTGTGGTGACGTCAATAGTTATATTTTCCCTTTCGCTCGTTATTGCCTGAACTACTTTTCCTGATAAATCTATTAATTCAATTTCAGCCATGCCTTCTTCTTTTTGTTCTATGACTGCAGCATCAGCTGCCGGGTTCGGATACACATTAAAATCGGAAGCGCTATTACCCGAAAGTCCTGCAGAAGATGGTAATATAAATACAGAAAAATCTGCAGCATTACCATACGTGAGCGTATCACATGGCTCAGGCACATGGGTCATCCAACTGGTTCTGAAACGTAGGCGGTGATAACCCTCTTTGGTCCCTTCAGGAACGATAATAGTATTTGTGTATAATGTGCTGTCGAAAGTGCATTCAAAATTACGGATAAGAATTTCGGTACTGTCAAAAACATAATCATCATTCATATCAATCCATACTGAAACATTGACACCCGAATAACCCGATTGTACCGAAATTGGATAGGGAACACCCGCCTCAAGATCGGTTGACTGAATGCTGTAATCTTCGTAGTAGCCCCTGTTCCATGAGCATTCAAGAGATTGGTGAATCGTGTTCAGCCTGAAAGAAATCAAGCCATCACCATACCCACACCCTGTTGAATACACTGGCTGGCAATACTGAGCATGAACTATGCCCGTGCCGAAAATCAATATCATTACCGGAAATATCAGGAATAGTTTTTTCATAGAAGAATATTTAGGAAATGGTTATTGCTAAATTAGATATCTAAAATTGCGAACAGGTGAAAATCGACGGAAAGTTGTTCCCGTTTTTTTAACAATCAGACAATTGGCGTCAAACTTGGATTTCAGAACTTTTACCGTCCATATATACATGGATTTTAAGTTCGTAAGGTGGATAATTTCAGGTAGGATTTTAACATTTAATCACCTATTTTTGTCAAATCGAAGATTTCGGTTGCAACTTTGCCAATTGTTTTATTAATCTGGTTTGAAATGAAAAAATTACTGAAAATATTTCTACGCATTTCATTAGCTTTGGTTTGTTTATGCTTAGCTACGAGGGTATTTCCGCAGGGGGCTGCGGTGAACCTTACAGGCGCGCCTGCCGATAATTCTGCTGTTTTAGATGTTTCATCGTCCAACAAAGGGATGCTCGTGCCGCGTGTTGCGCTGATTGATACAGTTGATGCGGTCACAATTCCACAACCGCAGGTTTCATTATTGGTATACAATACGACTACCGGAAATGGTCTGGTACCCGGTTATTATTATAATTCAGGTTCGCAGACTTCGCCCAAATGGTCGCAGCTTATGCCGAATTCTGCCAACAGTGCGCTTGATATGTCCTTACTCAAAATTGTAAATCTTGCTACCTGTACTGATAATCTTGATGCCGCCAATAAAGCTTATGTTGATGCCCAAGTCGCCCTTGTTGGCGGTTCGGGAGGTCCGGCAATGCCTACTATGATTAGCGACCAGTCGCCTGCAGCCATGAATTTTAGAGGTGCCTGCGATTATTGCCGCACTCTTGCCGAAGGTGGTTATACGGACTGGTATCTGCCTACTTTTCAACAATTTTGGTATGTTATATCTTCGACTAACAGCGCTATTCTCAATCCGACATCTAATACTTATTTATGGGTAAATGACCCTGACGGAGGTGGCGGCTATTATATCCAAATTGTGAATATTTTTGATGGGTCATCCGCCAGAGAAAGCGGCTCCAATTCTCACTATGTGCGCTGTGTAAGATAATTTTATGAGAGTCGGAAAAATCAGTATCACTATAATATTTTCGATGCTTTTTATAGCGCATCAAAATTTGAATGCGCAGGTAGATTCATCGTGTATTACGGCCATCCTGCAAAAACAAGTTACCGGTACTTCCATGGAAGGGGTGGTGAGTCAGGGTTCAATGGTGTACCTGTACGAAAGTTTTTATAAATGTAATTCCGTTGGCCGCGATGATGTGGTGTGCTATGATTATGCCGGCTCTAAAATTCCAATAATTAAAATGGCCAAAGGATTGCCGGGCGATACGTTTTCATTTCCAATGCTTGATGCTTCGCTTCATTGCATCATGATAAATGGCGATACACTTAAAGAAGCTGGCGGAAATCCCTACAGCTTAAACGCATCGCGATATAAGCTGCTTGCCTTGTACGAAAATGAGTTTAACGGTATAATCCCTAAAGATACCTATTTATTACTGGGCTCACATTCGGGAACTACTGATAGCGGTCGCTTCGGGTTTATAGGCCGGGGCGATTTGCTTGGCAAGATTGTATATCCCAAGATTAAAAAATAAAATCAGTACTCAGAAAATTTGATTTATTCTCACGGATAATCTCTTTTACAAGTGCATTATTCGTCGGGCTCGATTTTGCTGCAACAAGTGTCCGGATAGAGAATACACGCAATGCATCAGACACGGATAAGGTGCCTTCGGCGGAATCTTTTCTCCCGGTAAACGGAAAACTGTCAGGACCTCTTTGGCACTGACTGTTAATATTTACTCGGCAAACCTGATTTACCAAGGGGTCTATCAGTTCCGAAATCTCATCGGCATCATTACCAAAAATACTTACCTGCTGTCCGTAATTTGAATTGATAATGTATTCAACCGGTTCATTGATGCTGCTAAAAGCAACCACCGGAACCACCGGTCCGAATTGTTCCTCGTGATAAACACGCATCTTCTCATTTACCGGGAACAGCACTGCCGGAAAGAAAACAGTCCGGTTGCAATTTCCTCCGTTCGCATTGATAATTTTTGCGCCGTATTTTTGTGCATCTTCAATGAGTGTATTCAGGTATTCAATTTTACCTGCCTCAGGAAGGGGTGTGATTTTAACATCTTTTTCCCATGGCATACCGGCTTTAAGTGCCGATACTTTTTCTGAGAATTTTGTTAAAAATGGCTCAGCAATACTTTCATGTACGAAAATTATTTTTAATGCGGTGCAACGTTGCCCATTGTAAGATAATGCACCCAGTACAACTTCTGTTGTTACCTGTTCAATGTCGGCATCTTTAAGTATAATTGCCGCATTTTTTGCTTCGAGGCCAAGTACACTGCGCATACGGTGCGGCTTTGGATGCTGATGTTTCAGGATATCAGCCACGCGGCTCGAGCCGATGAATGCAAGTACGTCTATTTTTCCGGATTCCATGAGCGGACGTATTACCGATTCGCCGTCGCCATAAACTGTGTTGATGACGCCCGGAGGGAACGATTCTTTGAATGCCTTCAATAGCGGCGAATGCAGCAGCACACCAAACTTTGGCGGTTTGAAAATAATTACGTTGCCCATGATAAGCGCCGGAATCAGGGTTGTGAATGTTTCGTTGAGCGGATAATTGTAAGGTCCCATACACAATGCTACTCCGAAGGGTGCGCGTCGTATCTGAGCCATAATGCCCTGTTCTATTGAGAAACGTGAGGATGTGCGGTCGAGCTCTTTTAGCGACTGTATTGTATCGCGGATATAATCAACCGTTCTGTCAAATTCTTTCTGTGCATCACCAAGCGTTTTCCCGATTTCCCACATCAACAACCTTACAACTTCTTCGCGTGTTTCCATCATCTTCAATGTAAAAAGTTCAAGATGATAAATCCGGTCTTCAACTGACATGGTTGGCCATAATCCGCGACCATGGTCAAATGCCGCTACTGCAGCATCAAGCGCGGCCATTGACTGTGCCTGTGTGAGCAATGGATAATGTCCTAAAAATTTCGGCGTAAGCGTTCCTTGTTCATTCAGGTAAACAGGCGACACAACATCCTGAAATGGACCATCCCACTTTAAAAGTTGCCCGTTAATTAAATACTCATTTTGGTGAACAGCTTTGTCTATGCGGTATTCAGCAGGAATATCCGACCATTGAGGAAATATATTTTCCATAAGAAAAGAATTGAATTTACTGCAATCAGTATATGGCTATTTTGCGTGCAATGATGCCGTTGGTTCCTGATACCTCAACAATATATATTCCGGCAGAAAGAAAATCAGCAGCAAACGTAATTAAATTTTCTTTACCGGAAGTTGCATTTGTTTTCGTCAGCACGCTTCCATTAATGGTTACCAACGATATTGTGGACACATCGCTATGACGAATATTTCGTAAATCTACAATGATGCGTTTTTGAGAAGCATTATAAAATACATTTAAATTATTGGCTGCATCAGTTTGAGCATGTTCGTTAAGGCCTGAGGGGTTAAGCTGCTGGGCATCGCCCACAGTAACAAAATTACTGTCGACGTTAATAATACGGTAGTTTCCGTATTCACAGGCGCCGGTTTGAATATAACGTGTGCCTCCGGTCCAGTTTTCGTCAACAACGCTTCCGTCGCGCGCTGCCACAACATTTTGATGCACATGTCCTGAGAGTGTAATGTCCACGTGATTGTTCTCGCAAAGATTCAGCAAAGCATCACGGTTATTCAGAATGCTGCCGTCGGCCGGGTCGAGCACCGTTCCTGTTGAGGGTGTGCCGTCGGCATTTGTTCCTAATGCATTTATCAGTGGATGATGCATCACAACAATTTTTTTCATGCCGGCGTTTGCCACCAGCTCATTTTGCAGCCAGTTCAACTGGCTGTTATCAATTCCACTTCCTTCTGAAGTGGTAATATTATTGTCTATCCAGATAGGTCGGAAAGATTCGGAACCCGAGCGCATCATGCAAATAGCTGCATTTTGATAATGAATCACGTAATCGGAATCAGGCGCTATTTGTGCCGTATAATTATCGATGGCAGAATTGGAAAGTGGAGGCGTAAGCAACAAATAGTAGTCATGATTGCCCGGCACAAAATACACAGGTATCTGTAAGGCTGAATCAATGAAATAGTCGCCGTTACCGGGATTTGAAATTGGTGAGGGAAACAGAAACTGAGTCAGTGTGGCATACATGCCGTTATTTAAGCCATTGCCAATGTTAGAAACATCACCGCTGACAACCACAAATGCAGGCCTGGGTTCCAGATGCCGAAGGGTTGAAAGCATTTGTGAAAAAACAACACCATTGATGTCTGAATTGTTGACATACGAATCACCATCGCTTACATGCAAATCTGTAAGGTGAACGAAACTGAATTGAGCAAATGATGTATTTATAATGAGCAGGCAAATCAATATCAGGTAGTGAGAGATTTTTTTTAGCGGCCGCATATTTGTTTTTTAAATTTTGTTCTGAAGTGTATACAATTCAATGAAGTTACAAAGATACTATTTTAATACTTTTTGTACATACTCAGATGGCTGTATCTCTTCATAAATTAGGGGAGCATAATGAAGATAGAATTGTGAAATAAGTCCTGGAATTAAATTAGATATATTTCATATTTAGAGCTTGTTATTTTCCGAAGCCGGGAATTATTTTCACTATTGTCCGATAAAAATACAGAATATTATTTTGCAAACCGCAACAAAT